>DATGQR010000387.1:0-2148 GCA_035304105.1 Thermomicrobiales bacterium
CGCGGCGGCCGAGCCGTAGCCCACGTCCTGGAAATCGACCAGCTGCTGGCGCGTATAGACCGACATCGACATGGTGTCGCGATTGTTGCCGGTCATGACGTAGATCAGATCGAAGATCCTTAGCGCATCCAGCATGCGAAAGATGATCGCGACCAGGAGCGCGGGTTTGAGCAGCGGCAGGGTGACCTTGAAGAACACCTTGATTGGGTGCACGCCGTCGACCCGGGCGCTCTCGTAGCACTCCTGCGGCAGCATCTGCAGCCCGGCGAGCAGAAGCAGCGCCATGAACGGCGTGGTCTTCCACACGTCGACCATGATCACCGCCATCAGCGCGGTATCCGGCGAGGCGATCCAGGCAATCGGCTGGCTGATCAGATGCAGCGCCAGAAGCACGTGGTTGATCACGCCGAACACGTCGTTGAACATCCAGGCCCACATCTGGGCCGACACCACGGTCGGGATCGCCCAGGGAATCAGCACCGCGGCGCGCAACAGCCCGCGGCCGCCGAAACGGGCGTTCAGGGCGAGCGCGATCCCGAGCCCGAGCACCGTCTCCAGGGCCACCGAGACCGTGGCGAACACGAAGGTGTTCCAGACCGCGTTCCACCAGTCGGGGTCCTGGAAGAGGTAGGAGTAGTTGATCAGGCCGACGAACTCGTACGCCTCCAGGTCCGAGAGGCGGGCGTCGGTGAAGCCGAACCAGACGGTGCGCAGGAGCGGCCAGCCGGCGACCAGCGTCAGGACCAGCAGCATCGGCGCCATGAACAGCCAGGCGGAGCGGACCCGCTGTCGGGTCAGGCGCGAGGCCTTCTCGGGGCTCCTGCCCGTCACCCGCTCGCGCGCGACGGCGATGGTCGTGCTCATCTCGGCCCCTGCGCGGTCATGGTTCCCGCTCTCGTGCGATCGGGGCCAGGCGGGGCGTGCTCGCGCAAAATCGCTCCGCAGCAAGGGGGCGCGCTCAAGGGGCGGCCGCGCTCACCAGCGACCGCCGCGCGAGAGCCGGTCCAGGCTCCGCTCCAGCGCCGCCAGGCTGGATGCAGCATCGGCCTTGCCGCTCAGCACCGCGTGTACGGCGTTGAAGAATTCCGAGCTCACCTGGTTGTAGCGCTCGCCGGTCACCCGCGACGGCCGGGCCACGGCATTGGTGAAGGTATCGTACAGGTCGCCGAAGAACGGCGACGCTTCGAGCACCTCCTCGTCCTGGTAAAGGGCCGCGATGGTCGGATTGTACGAACCCTTGATGGCGCGGCGCTTCTGCTCCTCGGGCGAGGTCAGGTGCCGGACCAGATCGACTGCGAGCTCGGGATTTTGCGAATACCTGGAGACCGCGAGCTGCCAGCCGCCGAGCACCCCGGTGTGTTTGCCGTCGTCGCCGCCCTTGGGCAGCTGGGTGACCCCGATCTTGCCCGCGATCGGGCTGTCCGGGGCGTTGCCCAGCGCCCAGGCGTAAGGCCAGTTGCGCATGAACACGGCGTTGCCGGACTGGAACACGCCGCGTGCTTCCTCCTCGGCGTAGTTGAGCACGCCCTCGGGCGCGATCTCGCCGATCCAGGACGCCGCCAGCTCGAGCGCTGCCACCGCGTTCGGGTTGTTGATGGTGATGGTGCCGTCCTCGGCCACGATCTGCCCGCCGTTGAAGCTGTCGATCCACTCCAGCGCGTTGCAGGTCAAGCCCTCGTAGGCCTTGGCCTGGAACACGAAACCCTGCATCCGGTCGTTACCCTCGGCGCGCTCGCCGTTCTGGATCTCGCTGGCGATTTCCGTCAGCGCCTGCCAGGTGGTCGGCGGCTCCTTGCCGTACTTCTCGAGCAGATCGGTGCGGTAATAGAGGAGGCCGGCGTCGGTGAACCACGGCATGGCGACCAGGCGGCCGTCCACGGTATTGTTCTGCACGATCGCCGCGAAGTGCCGCTCGATCGTCGCCTGATCGATGTGCTCGGCCAGATCGATGAAGTGGTTGGCCAGGATGCCGGGCCAGATCACGTCGATCTGGAACACGTCGATGTCGGCCGAGTTGGCGGCCAGGATCTGCTGGTAAAGGGCAAGGCGCTCGGTCGCGGAGTTGGGCGTGGAGATGACGTTGACCTGATTGCCCGTGGCTTCGGCCCACGCCTCGGCGCCCTCCTGGCAGAGTTCCAGCTCCAGCCC
>DATGQR010000388.1:0-3018 GCA_035304105.1 Thermomicrobiales bacterium
CAGACCGATGTTGCCCTCCTGGATCAAGTCCAGGAACGACAGGCCGCGTCCGATGTACTTCTTGGCGACGCTCACCACGAGCCGCAGATTGGCCTGGATCAGATGCTGGCGAGCGGCATCGCCATCGGCTCGGTCGCGGGCCAACTCCCGGATGAGTCGCGCGGCGTCGAGTTCCTCGCTCGCGCGCATCTTCGCCGCCACCTGGCCCCGGCGCGACAGGTCCAACAGCCAGCCGCGCACTTCGGAATCTTCGACCCCGTCCGCCAGTTCATTCTCGGCGCGCTCCCCGAGCTTGATCCGGAGCTTCAGCCACTCTTCGACCTTGGCCGGCTTCGTGGACTGACCATCCTGATCGGAGTCGGCGAAGCACTTACCCGCCAGAAGGCCGAGCTCCATGCGCTGCGCGAGCCACTGCTCTTGCTCCATCGTGAGCAGATCGGTTTCGCCTATCTCCTGCAGATAGAGGCGTACTGAATCGGCCGCGCTCATGTAGGAGGGATCGACCTGCTCCTGGCGATGAACGCGCAGGGCCTCGGCGGCCGCGTCGCGGCGCGTGGTTACGGACTTGGATTCAGATCGTGAGCGGGCTCGGGCGAGCGTGGAGCGGAAGCGGTTTCCGCGTGAGAGGGGAGCGTAATCTCGGACTTCGATGTTATTTTCGAGGAGCGATGCCCAGAACTCGTCTACTGCCTGGACCTGGTCGTGGATGTCTGGGAACTCTGCGATACATTCGTCGGACAAAAGGAATCCCTGTTCCTTGCCTTTGGCAAGGAGGCTGCTTACCGACATCTACGAGTAGCCCCTCCCTAGAAGCTCGTGCGCTAAAGATCACCTGCCCCTGGTTGGGCGCCGGATAGCGGGTACCAAGAGCAGACCCTACCGTTTCCCAGGCGGACGGGTAAACTGCGGCGATTTGAACCGTAGGATGTGACCTGAGTCGCGTGTCTTTGCCCTAATATACGTGAGAAATGCACACATTTCAATAGGTAAGCCCGGCTAAATCATAATGCCGCGCTCATCGAACCCGTACAATCTGAACGGACACCGCCGCGTCTGGCTGATTGGTCGCCCGCAATAATGATCACTCTCGGAATCGATCCCGGCACTGCGCTACTCGGCTACGGACTCATCGAAGGCGTCGATGAGCCGCGCGTGATCGAGTACGGGGCAATCGAGACGAGCCCGAACCAAAAGCCGCACGAGCGCCTGGAAGAGATCTTCGACGCGCTCAGCGCCATCATGGATGCCCACCGACCAGACGTCGTCGCCGTCGAGCAGTTGTTCTTCGCTCGCAACGTGACGACAGCACTGGCCGTCGGGCAGGCCCGCGGCGTGACGCTTTTGGCCGCGGCCAAGCGCAAGATCCCCGTCTACGAGTACAAGCCCGCAGAGGTGAAGCTGGCCGTAGCCGGCCACGGCGGGGCGGAGAAGCGCCA
Source organism: Thermomicrobiales bacterium (assembly GCA_035304105.1). Taxonomy (GTDB): domain Bacteria; phylum Chloroflexota; class Chloroflexia; order Thermomicrobiales; family CFX8; genus JAUIIK01. The sequence continues at coordinate 1,437 of DATGQR010000388.1, forward strand.
GGTTCAGGAAATGGTGCGGATGCTATTGCGCCTCGATCACTTGCCACAGCCGGACGACGCCGCAGATGCGCTGGCTATCGCACTCTGCCACGCCTTTTCAAGCCGCTTCATCGAGGCGACGGGGCGGGGAGCGCGCTAGCGTGTCCGGGGGCGGTCGAGTCCGCGCCGACGAACTGATGGTGCGCCAGGGCCTGGCGCCCAGCCGCAGCCAGGCGAAAGTGCTGATCCTTGCAGGCAAGGTCCGTACCCCGGAGGGCCGCGTTCAGAAGCCCGCCGAGCTGCTCCCGGTCGATACCAAGCTGGCGTTGGAGCAGGGTCCGCGCTACGTGAGCCGGGGCGGCCTCAAGCTCGAAGCGGCCCTGGACACCTTCGAGATCGACGTCGATGGCCTGGTAGCAGCCGACCTGGGCGCCTCGACCGGCGGCTTCACCGACTGTCTGCTCCAGCACGGCGCAAAGCGCGTTTACGCCATCGACGTCGGCTATGGCCAGCTGGACTACCGCCTGCGAAAGGACCCGCGCGTCGTCGTCATGGAGCGCACCAACGCCCGCTACCTGGAAGCCCTCCCCGAGCCGGTCGACATCGTCGTAATCGATACATCCTTCATCTCGCTGAAGCTGATCCTGCCGACAGCACGGCGCATCAGCCGGAAGGATGGACAGATCGTCGCGCTGATCAAGCCTCAGTTCGAGGCGGGCCGCGAAGCCGTGGGCCGCCGCGGTGTCGTCAAGGACGAGAAGATCCGCAAGCGCGCCGTGCGAGATGTCCTCGAATTCGCTCGCGATGAAGGCATGCGCTTGCGTGGACTGGCGCGCTCGCCGATCGCCGGACCGGCCGGAAACGAGGAATTTCTGGCGTATTTCTCGCTCGACGAAACTCAGCCGGCAATCCCGATCGATGACGCCTTGCGTGACGTTTTCGGCTAGTCGCCTAATCCAACATCGGCTCCGAGCCGCTCGATTGCTTCCTGAGGGTGAATCTCGCCGCGCGCCACGGCGTCGATCAGCGCCTGGCCGTCGGGCGATCGGAGCTGACTGCTTACGCGCCGCTCGACGCGCGAGAGAATGAGGTGGCGCACTTCGGCGGCGGCGCGGCGCAACTTCATGCTCGCCGCTTTCGTCTCGATACGTTCGTCGATCCGGCAGATGAGCTCGTCGATGCCCTCGTTCTCGGTCGCCGAGGTCTTGACGACCGCCGCCGCGCCGGGCTTGGGGTCGACCTCGTGGACCAGGCTGCGCAGATCGCGGTAGAGCCGCTCCGCGCCGGGCAGGTCGGCTTTGTTCACGACCAGGATATCGGCGACCTCCAGCACACCGGCCTTGATCAGCTGTACGGTGTCGCCGGTCCCGGGCACCTGGATCAGCACGGTGACGTCGGCAATATCGGCGATGTCGATCTCGCCCTGACCGACCCCGACCGTCTCGATGAGGATTACATCGACGCCATACGCCTCAAGAACCCGCAGCGCCCCGAAAACTGCGTCCGACAGGCCGCCCAGCCGCCCGCGACTAGCCAGCGAGCGGACGTAGACGTGCTCGTCATCCCACGTCTCCATCATCCGCACCCGGTCGCCCAGCGCGGC
>DATGQR010000389.1:0-3600 GCA_035304105.1 Thermomicrobiales bacterium
TCCTCCAGCAAGCGGCGCGAATCCTCATCCAGCCGCCGGCCGAGGTCGGGGCGCTGGAGGTAGGTGGCGCGGTCGGGCGCGGCGCTATGCAGGCGGATCGTCTCGACGCCCAGCGCTGCGATCTCGCGCTCTAGCGCCGCCATGTCCAGTTCGCTGTGGACGGCGTCGCGCGCCCGGGCGTGGGCCAGCTGGAATTCCAGGTGGCGGCGCGTCGGCAGGCTGCCGCCGGCTCGCCCCAGAGCGATCCGCGCCGTCGTGAATTCCCGCAGAAACCCCCACCCATCTGCCACGGGCGCCACGGCGCTTTCGTTCTGTGGAGCGTCCGGGTGGTCAGGCATCGGTGATTCCTGTCGAGAGCTGGGCCAGGGCGCGGCCGAACGGCTCCGGGAGATTGCCGGTCAAGGCAGGGCGCATCGCCTCGTCGAAGATGCCCATACGCTGCAGCCAGGCTTCGAATTCGGGCGCCGGGCGCAAGCCGAGGACCTGCCGGGCGTAGAGCGCGTCGTGGAATGACGTGGACTGGTAATTCAGCATGACATCGTCGGAGCCGGGGATGCCCATGATGTAGTTGCAACCGGCCACGCCCAGCAGCGTCAGCAGCGCGTCCATGTCGTCCTGGTCGGCTTCGGCGTGGTTGGTGTAGCAGATGTCGCAGCCCATCGGGACGCCCAGCAGCTTTCCGCAGAAATGGTCCTCCAGCCCGGCGCGGGTGATCTGCTTGCCGTCGTAGAGATACTCCGGGCCGATGAAGCCGACGACGGTGTTGACCAGCAGCGGCTCGAACTCGCGGGCGACGGCGTAGCTGCGTGCCTCCAGCGTCTGCTGGTCGACGCCGTGGTGGGCGTCGGCCGAGAGCGCGCTGCCCTGACCGGTCTCGAAGTACATGACGTTGTCGCCGAGCGTCCCGCGCCCGAGCGCCAGCGCCGCCTCCCGGCCCTCGCGGAGCAGGGCAAGGTCGACGCCGAAGCTGCGGTTGGCCGCCTCGGTCCCGGCGATCGACTGGAAGACGAGATCGACCGGCGCGCCGCCTTCGATGGCTCGGATGGTCGTCGTGATGTGGGTCAGGACGCAGCCCTGGGTGGGGATCTCGTACTCGCGAATGATCGCGTCGAGCATGCGCAGCAGCTCGCCGATGCCGGCCAGGCTGTCGCTCGCCGGGTTGATCCCGATCACGGCGTCGCCGCTGCCGTAGAGCAGGCCGTCGAGGATGCTGGCGGCGATGCCGCCCGGGTTGTCGGTCGGGTCGTTGGGCTGCAGGCGTGTCGCCAGCCGCCCGGGCAGGCCGAGCGTGTTTCGGAAGCGGGTGACGACCCGGCACTTGCGCGCGACCAGCACCAGGTCCTGCAGCCGCATGATCTTCGAGACGGCCGCGACCATCTCCGGCGTCAATCCCGGCGCGAGCTGTGCCAGCGCCTCCTCATCGGCGGCGTCCGAGAGCAGCCAGTTGCGGAAATCGCCGACCGTCAGGCTGCTGATCGGCGCGAAGGCGTCGGCGTCGTGCCGGTCGATGATCAGCCGGGTGACCTCGTCCGCTTCATAGGGGATGACCGCCTCGTTCAGGAACGTCTTCAGCGGCAGCTCGGCCAGGGCGAGCTGGGCGGCGACGCGCTCCTCGGCGTCGGCCGCCGCGATCCCGGCCAGGACGTCGCCCGAGCGGTGCGGTGTCGCTTTCGCCAGCAGCTCGCGCAGGTCGGCGAAGCGGTAGGTGCGGTTGGACAGGCTGTAGCGGTACGCGGCCATGCCGGCTGCCTCCCGGGTCATCACGCCACTTGTGAGGCCATTCTAGAGCAGGCGGGTCGCGAATTGACGCGGGGCACAGAGAGGGCTAATCTCGCCGCATCGATGGCAAGTGAAACCTGCCTGGATCCAGGAGGAACGCGATGATCAGCCTGACCGGCTCCGCGCATAGCACCGAAGAACTGCTCGCCGATGCGAGCGAGATTTTTCCAGGCCTGAGCACCGGCTCCTACGCCGTGCCGGAGTGGATGAAGGGCGTCGTCATCGCCAGAGGCGAGGGGCCGCGGCTGATCACCAGGGAGGGTGATGCTTACCTCGACTACATCCTCGGCTCTGGCCCGCTGATCCTGGGCCACGCGCACCCGGCGGTGGTCGCGGCCGTGGTGGAGCAGGCGCCGCTGGGCTCGACCTTCTACGCCCTGAATGAGCCGGTCATCCGACTGGGCCGGATGATGGTCGACGCCATCCCCTGCGCCGAGCGGATCATGTTCGCCAGCTCCGGCGCCGAGGCGACCTACCTCGCCCTGCGGCTGGCGCGCGCCTACACCGGGCGCGAGAAGATCCTACGCTTTGCCGGCGGCTACCACGGCCATCACGACTACGCCAGCACCCAGTCGGCGGGCGTCCCGAGCGCGGTGGCCGATACCGTGCTGGTCGCCGACTTCAATGACCTCACTTCTGTCGAGGCCCAGTTCGCGGCTCACCCTGACCAGATCGCCGCCGTGCTGGTCGAGCCGCTGCACCGCATCGTCGCGCCGGAGGGCGGTTTCCTGTCCGATCTCGCTGATCTGACCCGGCAGAACGGGGCATTGCTTCTCTTCGACGAGGTGGTGACCGGCTTCCGGCTGGCCTGGGGCGGTGGGCAGGAGCGCTACGGCGTCACGCCTGACCTGGCGACCTACGGGAAGATCATCGGCGGCGGCTATCCGGTCTCGGCCATCGCCGGCCGCGCCGACATCATCGACCAGGCCGATCCCCGCCGCGGCGGTCAGCCCGGCTACGTCTTCATCAGCGGCACGTTGAGCGGCAACCCGATCGGCGCGGCCGCGGGGTTGGCGACGCTCGCGGCCCTCTCCGAGCCGGGCGTCTACAAGCGTCTGGAGCACGCCGGCGCGACGCTCCGCGACGGCTTCAACGAGGCCGCCGCCGAGTTTGACCTGCCGCTGGAGATGCGCGGCGAGGGCGCCGTCAGCGGGGTGATCGTGGCCCCCGGCGCGGGTGAGGACGCTGGCGCGCTGCTGCCCAAGCTCGGCCGCGCGCTGTTCGCTCGCGGCATCGCCAGTAACCTCGGCAAGGTCTACGTCTCTCTCGCCCACACCGACGATGACTTGGCCGAGACCGTCCAGGCGTATGCCGGCGCGCTGGAGGAGGTCAAGCGGGAAACCATGCGCTAACCGGCGCGTTTTCGCGAATCGACCGCGACTTCTTCTGGCACATGCTTGACGGGCAGTCACGCTGGCTTTATCATGCGAACAAATGGTCGAGCTGTACGTTCACTTGGCGGGGCGGGACGCTTTGCCGAGGGTCCGGTGCGAACTGCGTCGCGATCGTATCGTCGGGCAAGCCCTCGTGATGCCCGGGAAAGGTTTGCCGAGAGCATGATGAAGCTGCTGCTGACTTCCGCGGGCATCAAGAACGCGAGCATCCACGGCGCGCTGGTCGACCTGCTCGACAAGCCGATTGCAGAATCCAGCGCCCTCTGCATCCCCACCGCGTCGTACGCGCACCCCATGGCCGGCCCGGCGAGCGCATGGAGGTTCATCAGTGGACGAGAATCCGAGTGTCCCATGTGCGAACTGGGTTGGAAATCGTTGGGCGTGCTGGAGCTCACCGCGCTGCCGAGCATCGATGAGTCGCAATGGG
>DATGQR010000390.1:0-6652 GCA_035304105.1 Thermomicrobiales bacterium
CAGCTCGGCTATGGCCTGGGGCTGGCGATGGGCGCGAAGCTGGCGAAGCCCGATAAGCTCTGCATCAACGTCTGGGGCGACGCGGCCATCGGCATGACCGGCATGGACTTCGAGACCGCCGCCAGGGCCGCCATCCCGATCCTCTCGGTGCTCTTCAACAACGGTGCGATGGCCATCGAGCTCTCGACGATGGAAGCCGCTACGGCCCGCTACCGGGCGACCGACATCACCGGCAACTACGCCGATATGGCGCGCGCCTTCGGCGGCCACGGCGAGCGCGTCACCGAGCCGGGCCAGATCGTCCCGGCCATCCGGCGCGCCATCGAACAGACCGAGAACGGCGTCCCGGCGCTCCTTGAGTTCATCACTGCCAAGGAGACGGACTATTCGCTGTTCGCCTGAGCGCTCAGGGCGCGACGAAGCGGTAACCGACGCCGTAAACGGTCTGGATCAGGCTCGCTCCGTCTGGCTCGCCGGCCAGGCGGTCGCGCAGCCAGCGGATGCGGACGTCGACGTTGCGCTGATCCACGACGACGTCGCGCCCCCAGACGGCGTCGAGCAGCTCCTCGCGGGTGCAGACTTCCCCCGCGCGCTGGACGAGCGTCACCAGTAGCTTGAACTCCTTGAGTGGCAGCTGGAGCTCGCGGTCATGGAACTCTGCGCGGTGCTCCTTGAGGAAGATCCGCAGGCCACCGGCCTCCAGCATCTCGGGTGCCTCCGGACGCCGTCGCGGGCGGCGCAAGAGCGCCTCGACACGCGCCAGCAGCTCGCGGATCTTGAACGGCTTGCTCACATAGTCGTCCGCGCCGAGCATGAGGCCGTTGACGACGTCCTCCTCCGTGGCGAGCGCCGTCAGGAACAGAATCGGGACGTCCGAATGCCGCCGAATGGCGCGGCATACCTCGCGGCCGTCGAGCACCGGCAGCAAGATGTCGAGCAGGATCAGGTCGGGATCGAGCGACTTCGCCATCACGAGACCATCGGTGCCGTCGGCAGCTGTCGAGGTTCGGTAGCCGTGCCGTTTCAGATTGAATTCCAGCAGTGACCGCAAGTTGTCATCGTCTTCGATGATCAGGATGTGCGGCGGTTGGCCGGCTCGTCCTGAAGCTCGCGTCAGTTGCCTGCTGTCCGTCAACGCTCGTCCCAGTCTGCTACGCGCGTTTCCCCGAACGGTGGAAGCATAGGGCGCCGGTGTGATGGCTTGGTTAGCAGGCGGTTAGAGGACCGCTAACCAGGCGGCAGCCAGCGGCGCCCACGCCGGGCGTAACACAAACTTCTCCAGTCCTTAATCCCAGCTTCCCAATTCACCCGCGGCGGGTCCGTAGGATCTGGGCCGGGCCCTAGGGAGGCCGCACCCGCGGCCGGGGGCGTACGAACGCGGGATTGAAGCTGGGGGCATATGGTTCGTTTCGTCGTCGGGCGGCTCGCGCGCGGCATCATCACGCTCTGGATCGTCGTGACTTGTGTGTTCGTTGTCCTGCGGTTGTCGGGCGACCCCGCCGAGGCGATGCTGGGGCCGGAGGCCACTCCGGAGGCGCTCGAGGCGTTCCGGTTGCGCTATGGCCTCGACGATCCTCTGCCCGTTCAATACGGGCGCTACGTCGGGAATGTGCTTCAGGGCGACTTCGGTAGCTCGCTGCAATCCCGTCGCCCGGCCAGCGAGCTGTTCCTGGCGCGCGTCGGCGCGACGTTGCAGCTTGGCGTCACGGCGATCGCGCTGGCCATCGCGGTCGGCATTCCCCTCGGCATTCTTGCCGCGCTGCACCGCAACTCGATCGTCGACCGCCTCGCGATGGCGCTCGCCTTCATCGGCCAGTCGGCGCCGAGTTTCTTCGTGGGGATCATGCTCATCCTGCTGTTGAGCCTGCGCTTCAACCTACTGCCCAGTTCCGGGCGCGGCAGCTGGCAGCAGTTGATCATGCCAGCGCTCACGCTCTCGACCGGCCTGCTGGCGATCCTGGCGCGCATGGCCCGCTCGTCGCTGCTCGAAGTTATCAGCCAGGACTATGTCCGCACCGCGCGGGCTAAAGGCCTGTCCGAGCGGCGGGTCATCGCCGCCCACTGCCTGCGCAACGCGGCGATTCCAGTCGTCACGATCGCCGGCATGTCGATCGGCACGCTGATCGGCGGCGCGGCGATCACCGAGACGGTCTTTGCCTGGCCAGGGGTTGGGCGCCTGACCGTCGACGCCATCTCGTCGCGCGACTACCCGGTGATCCAGCTCATCGTCATCGCCGTCGCCGCCACCGTCGTCATCGCCAATCTGGCCGTCGATATCGCCTATGGGCTGCTCGATCCGCGGATCCGGCGCTGAGGCCGGATCGGACGGTATATGGCAAGGATGCAGGGAGGAAGCATGGTGATCGGAGGTCGCACGGCGACATCTCCATCGACCGGGGCGCTGAACGCGCCGGCAAGCGCCGCGCCGACGGCGGAGACGCTGAGCTCATTCGGCCGGGAAGTGCCGCGACACCGCCGCCGGTGGTGGGTTCGCACGCTCTCCCCACTCACGCTGGCTTGCCTGGTGATCTTGATCGCGGCCATCGCCTGCGGCCTCGCCGCCGGCATCGTCGCGCCCGCCGACCCGACCGCCAACGACCTGCGCGCTCGCCTGCAGCCGCCGGCGTTCAGCGAGGGCGGTTCCGCAGAGCACCTGCTGGGCACAGACCAGTTGGGCCGCGACCTGTTGAGCCGGGTCATCTACGGCGCGCGCGTGTCGCTGGCGATCGGCATCTTCGGCATGCTGCTGGGCGCCCTGGTCGGGACCCTCTCCGGGCTCGTCGCGGGGTTCGCGCGCGGCATCCTGGACGAAATCATCATGCTGCTCGTCGATGCCGTCATCGCGCTGCCCTTCCTGATCATCGCCCTGGCGGTCATCGCGGTGTTCGGCTCCAGTCTCACCATCCTGATCTTCGTCGCCGCCTTCTCTGGGTGGGCCAGCTATACGCGGGTCGCGCGCGGGCTGGTGCTGGGAGCCCGGGAGCAACAGTACGTGCTGGCTTCCCGGGCGCTGGGCGCCGGACCGGGCCGGCTGCTGTTCCGACACATCATGCCGAACATCCTCGCCCCGCTGATCGTCCTCGCCAGCTTCGAGCTGACCTCGATCATCCTCCTCGAAGCGTCGCTGTCATTTCTGGGGTTCGGCGTGCAGCCGCCGACGCCGTCCTGGGGCCAGATGGTGAGCGAGGGGCGCGAGTACCTCAATACCGCCTGGTGGATCGGCGTCTTTCCCGGCGTCGCGCTGATGCTCATCACCGTCTCGGTCAGCTTGGCCGGCGATTGGCTGCGAGATGTGCTCGATCCCGCGCTGCGGGCGCGCTGATCGCTGCCGCGTGGACCCATGCCCGGAGATGGAGGACGCTGCATGAACTGACGCTGCCAGTTCGCTTGTAGATACACCTGCCAGACTCGTGGAGAGGACCTGTGAACGTGAGCGATAGCCTGCTCAACGATGTCATGATCAGCCGCCGGAGACTCGTCGGAACTGCCGCCGGGCTGTCGGCCGCCGCTCTGACACCGCTCTTGAGCGCTTGTGGGGGCGATGACGCCGATAATAACGGAAACAGCGCGGACGGCGGCGCGACGGCCACCACCACGGCCGCGGATCCGATGGCGATCACCGCGCCGGAGGACGGAGCGGAGACGGAAACGTCGCCCGACTCGAACTCTGGGGAGGACGGCAGGACCGGCGCGGCCACGGCCAACAGGGTGCGCTATACCTACGCGCCGAAGACGGGCATCGAGCGCGAGGAGTTGATCATCGGCGTGCAGGGACTGCCGGAATCGCTCGATCCCGCGGCCGAGCTCAGCAACGTCGGGACGCGCGTCTCGTACACGCCGTACGACACGCTCATCCGCCGCGACTTTCTGAATGACAACGAGCACGTGCCCTCGCTGGCGCTGTCCTGGGAGCGGCTGAGCGATACCGTGCTGGAACTGAAGCTCCGCGAGGACGTCACCTTCCACAACGGCGATCCATTGACCGCGGAGGACGTGGTCTTCACCTTCGAGCGCATGCTCGATGCGAGCGAGGATTCCCCGCTCCGCGAAGGCGCTTCCTACTTCTCGGGATTCGCTGGCGTCGAAGCGCTCGATGACCATACCGTCCGGATCGAGACCGTCGCCCCGGACCCGCTCATCGTCAAGCGGCTGGCGTCGTGGGCTTCCTGGATCGTGCCGAAGGGCTACATCGAGGAGGTCGGCGAGGACGAGTTCCGGCGGACCGGCATGGGCACCGGGCCCTACCGCTTCGTCTCCTTCGACCCCGACAACGAGCTCGTGCTGGAGCGCTACGACGACTACTGGGGCGAGCCCGTTCCCGTGCGACGGCTGATCTTCCGCGTCATCCCGGAGGTCGCCGCGCGCGTCACCGCGCTGATCAACCAGGAAGTCGACATCATCACTAACGTGCCGCCGGACCAGGTGCGCGCGATCCGCGATGCCTCGAACGTCGAGGTGCGGTCGATCCCGCTGGCGAACACGCACGTCCTCTCCTACAACACCCATCACCCCGCGCTGCAGGACAAGAAGCTCCGCCAGGCGCTCAATCTCGCCATCGACCGGCAGCTCATCATCGACACGATCTGGGGCGGTGAGGCGGTGCTCAAGCGCTCCCACCAGTTCGAGGAGTACGGCCCGCTCTACAACCCGGAGCGCCCGATCATGCCCTATGATCCCGACCGCGCGCGCCAGCTCGTGGAGGAGTCCAGCTATGACGGCGAGCTGATCGAGTACCAGCTGCAGGCCGGCTACTACACCAATGGCGAGCAGGTCGCCCAGGCGATCGTCCCCATGTGGCAGGAGATCGGGATCAACGCCGAGGTGCGGATCAAAGAGAGTTCGACGACCGGCGCGGAGCGCATGGTGCATACCTGGTCGAACTCCTCGATTCTGGCCGATCCGGACGGTTGCCTGTGGCGCTCGTGGGGCGCGGAGTCCGGCTCGCAGAAGAATTACTGGGACGCGCCGGAGGAGTTCAACGCGCTCGGCCTGGAGGCCCGCACGACGCTCGACGAGCAGAAGCGCTACGAGAACTACCAGCGCATGCTCGACATCTGGGAAGACGAGGCTCCGGGCACGGTGCTCTATGATCCGGTCGAGTTCTACGGCGTCAACCAGAGCGTGAACTGGAGTCCGTATTCCTTCTACTACATGGATTTTCGGGCCTATAACCTCTCGTTCAACGAGTGAGCGCGGTGGCTCTTGAGCGTACTTGCGGGCCCCGGTTCGGCGACAAAGGCACGGAAGGGAGCTTCGATGGACGCAGGCAATATCGCGGTGTCGCTCAAGCGGTTGTCAGAGGAGTCGCTGGAGGACGCCATCGCGCGGGCGCATGCCATGGGCTTCAGCGCCATCACCTTCGATGGCACGGCGTCCTCCGACCCGGTCGCGCCCGGCTTCTTCTGGCCCGACCTCAGCGCCGAAGAGCGCGAGCGGCTGCTGGCCGTGCGCGATCAGTTCGAGCGCGCGGTGATCCACGCGCCGTATGTCGACGTCCCATTCGTCTCGGTCAATCCCTACATCGAGCGCGAGTCGCTGCGCCAGGCGCTCGGCTCGATCGAAGCCGCCGGGGCCCTGCGACTCGAAGTCGTCACGATTCACGCCGGACTACCGTATCAGTCGATTCCCGCTGAGGAATTCTTCGCGCGGCTCGTGCCGATCCTGCGGATGCTGGGCGATGCTGCCGCGGTCAACGGCACGCGCATTGGTGTGGAGAACTGGCGCTACCCGGCCGACCCCGATCAGCATGCCGCGCTGCTCCAAGCCGTCGACCACCCGGCCGTAGGCGCAACACTGGACCTGGGGCACATCGCCTACTGGCTCAAACGCGACGGGTTCACGAGCCTCGACGGACCCGCCGCGATCGAGGGCTACAACGCCCGCCTGCTCGTGCTGATCGACCGTCTGGGCGACCAGATTATCCACGTCCACGCCCACGACGTCCGGCCCGCCGACATCGACGATCACCGACCCGCAGGCACCGGCATCATCGACTTCGAGGCGGTCTTCGCCCGGTTGAATGCCATCGGCTTCGACGGCCTGGTGCTGCTGGAGATCAAGCCCGATGGAAGCGACTGCGCGCAGGCGATCGCCGCCAGCCGCGAGCGGTTGCTACGCGCGATGAAGGCTGCTGCCGCGGCCTGACGTCGCAGCGGTGATATGCCCTACGCACCGGTGGGCTCCCACACCACCGCACAAATCACCCAACTGCGTCCACCGACCGCGCTTAGCCATGACCGTAGGGGTGGAGCTTGTCTCCATCCGGCATCAGATGAGTTACCAAACAACGGGTGGAGACAAGCTCCACCTCTACGATGACTGAACGGCCGGACTGTCCCATGGCAATCTCAGCGCGCCCCGACGTATCCCGAGCCCGTCGAGGGATCCGGTTTTTCTCTACAGCGGTGCGAGTAGACCCGAGTTTCACCCAAACGCTGTGGCAGTCAGCTAGATCCCTCGACGGGCTCGGGATACGTCGGGGCGCTTCGGGAGTTCCTGCAAGGAACAGGAGCTCGGTTACGCGATCAACGCGGCGGCTTTCAGCGAGACGCGCGGATCTCGGCCACGCGCTCCTTGACCGCCGGGGCGATCTCCTCGATGAACATGCGCAGCCGCGGCGCGGTCGGGACGCCCCAGAGGACGAAGGTCGAGA
>DATGQR010000391.1:0-30186 GCA_035304105.1 Thermomicrobiales bacterium
CCGGTGGCAAAGTAGGGATTCTCGAAGAGCGCTTCAGTGGTGAAGACACCGTTGGCGTAGACCGTGCCGGTCGAGTTCATGAACTCCCAGAAGGGCGCGGCGATGGCGTGGTTGGTGACGTCGTCGATGACCGCCACGGTGACGCCGGCAGCGGCCAGCGAGTCGTCCTGTGAGACGACGCCCTCGCGGCTCACCGTCTTCGTCAGGAGCGTTCCGGGCGCTGCCGGCGGGCTGTCGAGCAGTGCCGCGAAGGTGGCGTATTGCGGCCCGTTGTCGTCGTCGGCATCCCCGGCGACGTTGACCCTGGCCGGTTGCCGCTGCTCGAAGATGTCATCGCCGAGCTGCATGCGCCCGGTGATCAGCTCGACGACCAGCAATCCGTTGGTCACGTCCCAGGGCGGGCCGTCGGCGCGGTAGCTGTTGTCTTCCATTCGGGCCTTGTCGAAGTACTGCACGTTGCGCTGGCCGCCGGGCGCGTCGGCGTAGGGTTCCTGGAGGACGCTCGTATTGGCCTCGGGCCCCCACATCCAGGTACGCGCGGTCACGCCGTCGCGCACCGCCAGGTCGGTGCGTTCCCAGGTGCGCTGGAAGGCCGGCGTGCCGGGCGGCGCGGCGCGCGCACCGTAGAGCGAGAGAAGCACCATCGCCAGCGCGGCCAGCAGGCCGGCTGCCGGCAGATGACGGCGGAAGAATCGAGCGCCAGAAGCCCCCGGTACCATGGCAGCACCCCTTCCACGGCGACGCGAAAGGGTGGTACGAGCGTCGCCGATCCAATCCCTGTTCCATTCAGGTCAGTGGAGCAGCCGCAGCGCCGGCCGGCGCTTGAGCCTGTCGGGGCACATCGTACTATCTCGCCGCCGGCGACGGGCGCTTCACTTTTCCGCATGCCCGCAGTCTAGCCGCTGGGCGATTTTTCCGGAACCGCCCCGGCACGATATGGAATATCGAAGTTTCTCGATGCAGGCGCCATGCGCGGCCCATCGCACGTGAGGATGGTCGGCCGGGCCTAGTTCATCGTCAGTGCGCCGTCCCAGCCGTCCACCGTGTCGAGGGCGCGGCGGATGTAGCCGGCCAGCTCGTCGACGTTGGGCTGGCCGTCGACGCGGTTGAGCGGCCGCTCGTAGGGTGGCAGGCCGGGCTCCAGGGCCCGGATCGCGGCGTGGATCTCAATGTGTGGGTCGGCGCCGTCGAGCGGCGGGGCGTGGACCAGCAGCGCCCGGTTGAAGCCGCGCGATTGCCAGCGCAGCACCATCTGGATGCCGCCGCGCTGGGCGTCGGCGACCAACTCGACCGGGTGCTGCCAGCGGTCGGTCGCCTGGGTCGCGGCGCTGGCCATGATCCGCGCCAGCTCCGAGCGACGGCTGATCTGCTCGCGGGTGCGGTAGACCTGCCCGGTGCGCTCGGCGTAGCCGCGGCGGACCTCCTCGCTGCGCCAGGCCAGCAGCCCGCCAGCCAGGATGGTGGCGTGGACGATCGCCACCGGGATCATGATGCCCGGCGTCTCGGTGCGGTAGATCTGGCGCCAGTCGCCGCCGTCGCCGGCGCCGCCGAGCGCGTCGAGGACCGGGTAGAAGATCAGCGCGTTGGCGATCTCCAGCGCGCCAAAGAGCAGCAGCACGTAGTTGATCGGTGCGCGCGTCGGCTTGAACCAGCCGATCGTCAGCGCCGCCAGACCGATGGCCACGCTGACGGCTGGCCCGGCCAGCGCGATGAAGCCTTGCTCGTAGGGCGTCAACCCGTAACCGTTGTAGGAGACGTAGCCATAGATGAAGTAGAAGCCGAAGTCGAGCACTTCGCGCCCGACTGCTCGGATCGCGGCGGCATGCCCCAACTCGTGGAGGATGATGCTGGCCGGGAGGAGGACGAAGATGACTAGCCGCAGCAGGCGGCTGCGCGTGTCGGCGGTCATCGGCTCGGCGAAAAGCGTCTCGTGGTGACGCACGGTGTCCCAGAGCGTGGCGATCGACGCCAGCGCCATGATCAGGCCGAGAATCCCTACTTCTTGAAAGATCGTGTCCGCTCCCGGATGATGCCGTTCTGAGGCCGCCACAACAGTCGCCGGAATTGTATCGATTCGTCGCTCACGATCGGGGCGTCACTCCGCGGGGAAGTCGGACCCGTCGAGCGGGCGCGCGGTGAAGGCCAGCGACGTGGCGTCGGGTTCGGCGTCGCGCAGCCAGACTGCGAAGCGGCGGCCGTCATCCAGCACCAGCACCCTGGCATGGCGCATCGCGAGCGTCCCCGTCCGGCCGGCTTCGGCAGCCTGCAGGCGGCCGGAGACCGACAGCCGCTCGCTGCCGTCGCCGCCCGCTTCCCAGCCGAGCGTGAGCGCATAGAACACCGGGATCGCCCGGGCGTGCTGGCCGACCAGCAGTGTGCCCAGGCCGCGCGCGACCTGCCGCGGACGAGGATCGGACATTGAGCAGTTCCTTTGCGCCGGGCAGCCGCGAATAGCCACCTAAAGAGGAGGCCCCGCGGCGCGGTGAAGGGTGGCGCGCCGCGGGGGTGTCGTTCCCTTGTCCCCTGGCTAAGGGGAACGGTCGAGGCGATACACTCCGACGGAGGGGCGAAAGAGCGGGGACCGCCGCCAGAGTGCCGGGTCACACTTGGTCGGATGTGACCCTGGGGGTAGGTGGGTGGAAAGACATCGGGGTGCCTTGTTCCACCTTGGGTGCAATTTGATAGTAGCAACGCCCCGCCGGAGCGTCGTGATGCCCCGGTCCAACGCCCGGGTATATGTCGAGTCATGCCTTTCGGATGCGTCACTCAGGGGCGCGACGACCCCGAAAACCGTACAATCCCTCTCACCATGCACGCGCCACATCCGCCGATTCGAGGCTCGCTTCAAGAGTACGGCCGGGGGATCGCCGGTGGCCTGCTGTTCAGCCTGCCGATGCTCTACACCATGGAAATGTGGCAGTTCGGCTTCATCCTCAGGCCCGAGCGGTTGCTGCTCTACGCGGTCATCAGCTTTGTCCTGCTGCTGGGCTACAACCGCTATGCCGGGCTCCACCACGATGCCAGCTGGGCGGAAGTGGCAATCGACTCGGTCGAGGAGATGGGCATCGGCATCGTCCTCTCGGCGCTCTTCCTGGCCATCCTGGGCATCATCACGCTCGACATCGCGCTCTCCGAGGCGGTCGGCAAGACGGTCATCGCCGGGATGACCGTGGCGATGGGCGTCTCGGTCGGGACCGCCCAACTCGGCGCGCCGCCGGAAGATGAAGACGAAGCTGCAACAGCCCGGCGCCGCGAGCGCCCGTCGTCATTCCCCGAGCAGCTCGTCGTCGCTTTCATCGCCGCCATCCTGGTAGCCGGCAACATCGCGCCGACCGACGAGATCGCCATCCTGGGAATGTATCTGGGCACGCTGAACCTGGTCGCGCTGGTCCTGCTCTCGCTGGCGCTGATCGCCATGATCCTCTTCTTCGCCAACTTCACCGGGGCCGGCCGGCATGTGCCCGAGAACCTGACGCTGGCGACGGTCCTGGGCCGCTCGGCATCGTTCTACGCCGTCGCGCTGCTCGTTTCGGCGCTGATGCTGTGGTTCTTCGGCCGCTTCGAGGGCGCCGGGCTGATGCAGTGCCTTTCGGCGACGATTGCGCTCGGCCTGGTCGCCAGCTTCGGCGCGTCGGCTGGGCGGCTGCTGCTGCAATGAGGAGTCCGGCCAGGTGGTGAGGAAGAACGCGCTGGAGTGGAGCATCTTCGCGGTCAGCGGCGTCCTGTTGCTCCTGGTCTTCGGTTACCTGGGCTACCACGCGTTGACGTCGGAGGATGAGCCGGCCGAAATCGAGATTGAGGTCGGCGTGGCGCACCCGCAGGGTGGACGCTACATCCTGCCGGTCTCCTTGCACAACCGTGGCGGCCAGTCGGTCGAGGATGTCGAGATCGAGATTAGCTTGCTCCAGGGCGGCGTGACGACCGAGACGGCCGCGATCACCATGCCTTTCCTTCCGCGACTGTCGACCCGCGAGGGCTCGGTCTTCTTCGACTCTGACCCTGCCCAGGCCGACGAGATCGAAACCCTCGTCATCGGTTACATCGTGCCCTGAGCGCCGCTCAGCTTCGGCTATGATCGTGCCGGGAATCAGCAGAGCACGATCAGGGAACGGGAGCGCGGGATATGCGGCGTCGATTCAGCGAGTGGGAAATCGAGACCAATGGCATCACCACCGTCGTCAGCGAATGGGGCGCGGGCGACCGCAACGCCGTCCTGCTCCACGGCGTCAGCGGCAACCGGCACTACTGGTCCGACCTGGCCGAGGAGCTGGTCGCCGAGGGCTGGCACGTCTTCGCCCCGGATCTGCGCGGCGCTGGCGAGAGCAAGATCGACTCGGACGATCAGGTCGGTCGCGAGATCCAGACTTACGTCGAAGACCTGCGCGCCTGGACGAGCGCGCTAGGGCTGGAATCCTTCGTTTTGGCCGGGCACTCCTTTGGCGGGCGGCTGGCAGTCGACTTCACGGCGGCCTACCCAGAGCAGGTCGAGCGGCTGATCCTGATCGCGGCGGCCGGGCCGGATGCCCTGGCGGAAGTCGCCAAAGCCCACCCGGAGCTGGTTGACCCTGCCTCCCCGGGCTTCGGGGAGCTGGCCGAGATCGAAGGGCCGGTCATCGAGGTGCTGCAGCGGCTTCATCAGCGCCAGCCCGACCGAGCCGTCACCCGCGCCGTCGTGCGCCGTTGGCTGGAGAACCTGGATATCGGCCCGGACGGCTACGCCCGCCACCACAACATCACAGCCACCGCCGACGCGCAGATGAACATCATCCGCACCGTCGACCAGACCCCGCTGCTGGCGAAGATCAGCCAGCCGACGGTGGTGTTGCGCTCGGTCAACGAATCGCGCATGTTGCGCCACGTCATCCCGCACTACGCCGAGCAGATCCCCAACGCCACCTTCATCGACGATGTCCCCGGCGGCCACGACACCCCGACCGCCGCGCCGGACTACGTCCTGCGCGCGTTCCGGGATTAGGCCGCCCCAACCCAGTTGCGCTGCGGGCCCCGCGGATGACTGAGAAGCCGGGTGGAGCTCGTCTCCACCCGGAAAGAACGACGGCGCGACGAGGAAAAAATCGTCCTCTGACCGGCAATGACAACGGCCCCGGCATCATCGCCGGGGCCGCGTCGTGTCCCTTGGCTTAGCCGTCGAGATCGGCCGGGCGCTCGCCGAGGGTGACCTGGAAGGTCAGCGTCTCGCCGGTGCTCGGCCGGTAGACCTCGACGTCGATCGTGTCGCCCGGCGCGTACTGGAACAAGATCGTCTGCAGCGAGCGGTTCTGGGTGATCTCCTCGCCGTTCAGCTTGGTGATGATGTCGTCGACCTGGATGCCGCTGTTGGCGACCGGCCCGCCGGGTGTCATCTCCATGACGATCGCGCCATAGTCGATCGGCAGGTCTTCGGCAGCCGCCAGGCTGGGCGTCAGGATCTGGAACGTTATGCCCAGGAAGGGCCGCACCACCTGGCCGGTGTTGATGATCTGGTCGACGATGTCGCGCACCGTGTTGCTGGGCACCGCGAAGGCCAGGCCTTCGGCCGTAATGCCGGTGCCGGCGTTGCGGATGACCGCCGTGTTGACGCCGACGACTTCGCCGCGCATGTTCAGCAGCGGCCCGCCGGAGTTACCGGGGTTGATCGCCGCGTCGTGCTGGATCAAGTTATCAAGGTCGTCGAGTTGGCGGCCCAGACCCGAGATAACGCCAGTGGTGATCGTGTTGGTGTAGTCGCCCAGCGCGCTGCCAATCGCCACGATCGGCTCGCCGGGGCGCAGCGCGTCGGAGTCGCCCAGCGGCACGACGGCGGGCACCTCGGCGTCGACCTTGATGACCGCCAGGTCGGTGCGCGCGTCGGCGCCGACGAGCTGGCCGGTTACCGCCGTGCCGTCAGTGAAGATCACGCGCAGCTCGTCGCTGCCCTGGACGACGTGGTGGTTGGTGACGATGTAGCCGTCTTCGCTGATGATGAAGCCGGTGCCCGCGCCGGCCGGCACAATCTGATCGGCATCGCCGAAGAAGCCGCCGGCGAAGCGCTGCTCGTTGATGATCGTCACTACAGCCGGGCTGACCTGCTCGAAGATGTCGGCCGGAGTCGCATCGGTACCCTGGTCGCTTGGCGCCGTCGGCTCGTCCTGCGCCGCCTCATCGCCCGTCTGGGCGACCGTCTGGGCCTCGTCGGCGGTGTCCGGGGCGGTCGTCGGCGTGGGCGCCGAGGTCTGCTCTCCGGTCGGGGTGGCGGTGGCGACGGCTCCGCTCCCGTTGTCATCTCCCTCGTTGAGCGCATAGCCGATCACGCCGCCGACGACCCCGCCGCCGATCACCCCGAAGAACAGGACGACGACGGCGATCAGCGCGGCCAGGCGACGGCTGATTCCACCATCGCCGTTGCCGCCGTTATTGCGGCCAGCCGACGGTGGTTCGCTCGGAGGTTGTGGATACTGATAATAGGGGCGTGATGAAGAGGACCACTGCTGTCTGTCGCGATCGTACATCCGTGTGCTTTTCCGTTCTGTGCCCGATGCCTGTCGATGTGATTGTCGCGTGTCTGGCTGAACGCTACCTGAATCATGGCTGAATTCTGGCTAAAACCCTACCGGAATTATGACGAATCCGTAGCTCCGGCGGCTTGTTCTTGAGGCTTCAATGACGCCGGCCGCCTCGTGCGATTCGAGGCGGCCGGAGAGTAAGGAGGGTGTGGGGGTGTGTTGTGGGCCGTTCCGGCCGGGGGAAGGCGGAACAGCTCCTCGCTCTTCTGGCGTGGAGAGTTCGCGTGCCGGGTCCCGGCCGTGGGCGGCGGGGGGGACGCCGCCGGGGTGGTGTGCTCTGAGGCCCGGCGCGCGAAACGCCATCACGTTTTCTATGCTCTATGATCGTGCCCCTAGCTGAACCGCGGGTTAAGTGTTCCTGAGAATAACCTGAAATCTCCGCGGCAGGCACAATTGCGCCGGCTGGTCGCGGGCCGGCTGTGGCCACGAAGGGGGCGCGGTGAGGCAAGCGCGTGGAAGAGCAGTGTTGGATAGAAGGCTGACCCGCCGGGCGTGGCTGGCGTTGCTCGCGGTCGCGGCGGCCGGCTGCGCCCGCAGCGAGGCCGGGACGCGCACGGCAGTCCCATTCGACCCGTCGGCGCTGACGCCCATCTATCCGGCTGGTGAGCAGCTGGTCGATCCCGATTGGCTGCGTGGGCGGCTGGACGACGCGAACCTGCGCCTCTTCGACCTCTCCGACCTGCCCGGCTACCGCGACGGCCACATCCCCGGCGCGGCCCACTTCTGGTGGCAGGACCTGATCGAGATCCACAACCCGGTCTACGGGATGCTGCTCGGCCCTGAGGGGCGCGCCCGGCTGATGCGCGACGCGGGCATCGAGCCGGACAGCACCCTCGTCTGCTATGACCGCTCCGGCGGCATCTACGCCAGCCGCCTGCTCTGGGTGCTGCGCTACATGGGCTTTCCCCGCGAGCGTGCCCACCTGCTGCTCGGCGGTCTCCAGGGCTGGGTCGAGACCGGCGGCGAACTCGAGCGCGACGCCCGCAGCTACGCGCCGGCCGCAACGCTCCTAGATGACGCCCGCGACGAGACGATCAACGCCAACGCGGCCGACATCCTCGCCCGCCTCGGCGAGCCGGGACTGGCGATCCTCGACACCCGCGCCGGGGCCGATCTGCGCGAGACCTGGCGCGGGCAGCTCCGCGAGGGCCGCATTCCTGGCAGCCTGCACCTGCCGCGTGACCAGTTTCTGCTGGACGGCCCGGCGCCGGCGCTTGTCTCCCCGGAGACGCTGACCGCTCGCCTGGCCGCGGCCGGCCTCGACCTCGCCGTGACCGACGAGATCATTGTCTACGACCTCCACGCCACGCTCGCCAGCCTCCCCTGGCTGGCCCTGACCGCCCTCGGCGGCCCCCATGTCCGCCTCTACGACGGCTGCTGGGCCGACTGGGGCAGCAACCACGAGCTGCCGCTGGAGGACCTCTAGGCCCACGGCGCAGGCCGGTGCGGGATTAAGCTTCTCGTGGCGCGCCCACGAACCTGTACTCGTTAACGTCCACTACCGGGCGATAGCCGATCTCCTGGTAGATGTGGTTCGTCGTCGCATTGTCCCGGTCGGTGAAGAGGAAGCAGTGGCGATACCCGCCGTCGAGCAATAGCTGGCTGACGGACGCCGTCGCGGCGCTGGCATAGCCCCGCTGGCGGTGCTCGGGCGGGGTGTAGACCGGGCCGACGCGGATGCCGTTCGGCGTCGGCCCGCCGTAGCCGGCCATGGAGACCGGCCCGCCGTCGTGCCAGACGTAGAGGCCGCGCGTCGATGAGGAGAAATAGTTACTGAGCCGCCGGGCGGCGCTGTCGAGGCTTGGCGCGCCGCCGTGGATCGCCACCTCGAACGCCATCAGCCAGTCCAGCAACAGGTCGGACTCCTCCAACGTCGCAGGGCGCAGCTCGCCGGGCACACCGGCGGGTGGCGTCACCGCCTCCAGCGCGTAGATGCGCTGTGGGATGCCCGGTTGGTAGCGCTGCCCGGTGATCCGTGCCCACTCGCGCGCGAACGCCAGCCCGGCTTCCTCAGTGCCCTGGACGCCGGGCAGATCGGCGTGCTCCTGCAGCGCGTCGGCGGCGAGAAGCGCGGCGGCTTCGGGCGGCGCCAGCGAGAGCTGGAGGTTGTGCGGCGGCGTCCGCAAGGCGGCCGCGACGATCTCACCGCCCAGCTCGACCGTCACGAGGTAGGGCGTGTAGTCGCTGTAGAGCGTGGTGTTGAGCAGATCGCCCGTGATGCCCAGGATCAGGCAATTGGCCGCCTCGTCCCGTAGCAGGAAGTCCCGCGTCACCGCCTCGAACTCCCGCGCGTCCCGGTAGCGCCTGAGCTTCACGCCTTCCTCCCGCCTGGCTTGACTCGTCTCTGCGAAGGCTCAAGCCTAAGCCAGCTCAGGCGAACTGTCTGCTGACGAACGCCTTGGCCTCGCTGAGATAGCCCCGCCAGGTGGCCTCGTCTGGCTCGGGGATCGCGACCCACTCCCGGAAGACGCGCCCAGCTGGGGCGACGTTCTCACCGACGCCGGCATCGACCAGCTCGTTGACGCGCTCGGCCGGGAGCTTGACGACTAGCTGCCTGCGGCCGTTGATCATCCCGAAGAACTCGCCGTTGAGCCGCAGGCAGTCGTGGCCCATCATCGTCGAGTCCTCGACATCGGGGTCCTGGCAGAACTCCTCGACCAGCTTCCAGTAGATATCGTCTGGCCCCATGGCGCAGCCCTTCTCTCAAACCGGATAAGAACATTTGTTCTCATCGTAGCATGAGATGTGACTGAATGGCAGAAATCTTCTTTCAGGGCTGACTACAATCGTCGCAGTCACAGCACCCGATGGAAGGAGCTTCCCCCCAATGACCGCTACCGATCAGCTCGCCCTGCCCGACCGCTTCGGCCTGAAGGCGCCCTTTGCCGCGCTGCACCACGTCGCCCTGGTCACCAACGACATGGAGGCGACCGTGCGCTTCTACCGCGATGTGCTGGGCAGCGAGATCGCGATGGCGCACCGTCAGGGCGAGCACAACGTGCGCCACTACTTCATCACCGTCGCGCCGAACACCGTCTTCGCCTTCTTCGAGTTCCCCGACGCCGAGCTGCCGGAGTACCTGCCGCCGACCAAGCCCAAGACTGGCCGCGCGCTCGACCACATCTCCTTCTTCCTGAACTCGCTGGACGAGCTGGAGTCCTGGAAGCGCAAGCTGGAGGACCACGGCATCGAGTACACCTCGATGGAGGTCCCCGGCACGGTTACCGCCATCTTCTTCCCCGACCCCAACAACATCGTCATCGAGCTCATGGTCGTCCCCGAAGGCGGCTTCAACTTCCCGCAGCTAGCCGACCCTGAGCCAGCGTATTAAGGGAGAGGGAAGAGGGAACAGGGAAGAGGGAAAGACAGCCCTCATCCCCGGCCGCGGTCGGGGGTGAGGGCTGCTTCGAAAGCTCAACTCTTCCCCACAAACCCAAGCCCATCAACAGGACACCCCTCCGATATCGGAGGGGTGCCCTCTGGGCTGCGGCTGGGGGGCGGGAGCCGCTCCCTCAGTCGCCCGCCGGGTGCGTGGCCACCTCCGCGACGGGGATCGGCTCTTCGGCCGCTTCCGCCGTTTCCGGGGTGTGGCTGCCGACGACGTTGCGGATCAGCAGCGCCGTCACGGCGGCTGCCGCCACCACCACGATGCTGATCGTGAAGGTGCTCTGCATCGCGTCGACGAAGGCTCGCTGGACGCCATCGATCACGACCGGGAGCTGGGCGCTCTGGTCAGCCGGGAGCAGGCCCGGGATGAGCTCCAGCCGCCCGTCGCCGGCCGCGTCGGCGACCTGATCCTTCACCGCCGGGTCGATGGCGACGTTCGCCAGGCGGTCGGACGTGTTCGAGCCGGCCCAGCTTTGCAGCGCCGAGCCGAGGATCGCGATGCCGAACACCTGGCCGACGTTGCGGACGGTGTTGAGGATGCCGGAGGCGCTGCCGGAGATGCGTGGCGGCACCTCGCGCATCGTGGCGTTGGTCATCGGCGGGAAGGTCATGCCCATGCCCAGGCCGGTGACCACCAGCGCCGGGAAGAGGTTCCAGACGCTCGTGCCCATGCTGATCTGCGTCGTCAGGAACGCCACGCCGGTCGCCGCCGTCGAGAGCCCGACGACCAGCAGCCAGCGCGAGCCGATGCGGTCGCTCAAGCGCCCGGCGATCGGCGCGACGAACATGATCGTGACGGCCATCGGCGTCATCGCCAGCCCGGCGCGGATCGGCGTGTAGCCGAGGATCGCCTGCAGGAAGATGGTCAGCGGGAAGAAGATGCCGAACATCCCGAAGGCCATCACGCCAGAGATCACGTTGCCGGCCCAGAAGTTCCGCAGCTTGAACAGCTCGACCTTCATCATCGGATCCGGAACGCGCAGCTCCCACCAGATGAAGGCCGCGATCAGCGCCGCGCCGAGCGTCAGCAGCCCCAGGATCAGCGGGCTGGTCCAGCCGTAGTGGTTGCCCTCGATCAGGGCGAAGACGACCGCGAAGATGCCGGCGCCGGAGAGCAGGATGCCGCCCCAGTCCAGCTTGGTCGTCGCCTGCGGGTCGCGCGATTCCGGCACTATGTACATGGCCGCCACGATCCCGATGAGGCCCACCGGGACGTTGATCAGGAAGACCCATTCCCAGCGGTAGTCGGTCACGATCAGCCCGCCGATGATCGGGCCGAAGACGGCGCCGAGCGCGGTGATCCCGCCCCAGATGCCCATCGCCGCGCCGCGCCGCTCGGGCGGGAAGGCGACGGTGATCAGCGAGAGCGTTTGCGGCATCATGAAGGCGCCGCCGACGCCCTGGAGCGTGCGGAAGATGATCAGCGAGGTGGCCCCGCCGATCGGCGTGACGTCGCCGATCCAGCCCGATACGGCGCAGAGCGCCGAGGCGGCGGTGAAGATGGCCATGCCGAGGATGAAGAGCCGTTTCCGGCCGAAGACGTCGCCGAGCCGTCCGAAGGTCAGCAACAGGACGGCGAAGGCGAGCAGGTAACTGTCGAGGATCCACTGGATCTCTGAGAGATCCGCGTTGAGTCCCTCGCGAATCCGAACCTGGGCCACGTTGACGATCGTGGTGTCCAGCAGGAGCATGAAGATCGCCCCGGCCAGTACGGCGAGCACCAACCATGGATTGCGCTGCGTCGCCGGGGCGTCTGCCTGCGCCGGCATACGCGTCGATGCGTTCGTCAAATCGAACTCCCCTTCGTTCGTGCGTTCGGATCGCCGTCGATCGAACTAGTACGGGTAGCGCTCTTTGCTTAACCCGTTTCTCTGGAAGATATTTCCGCCAGCACCTCGCGCGGGTCGCGCTGCAGCACCTGGCTGAAGACTTCGAGCGTGCGGATGACGATCGGCCGCTCCTCCGGCTCGAAGGCCTCGAGCACGGTCTGGACCTGGGCGCGCTGGAGATCGTTGACGTAGCTGACGAGCTCAATCGCCTTGGGCGTTAGCTCGACCAGCACCTCGCGCCGGTCCTCGGGATTGACGCGCCGCTCGACCCAGCCGCGCTTGACCAGATGGTCCACCTGCTCCGACACCGTTGGCGGGGAGACCCCCAGCCACTCGGCGATGTCGCCGACCTTCGCCGGGCCGCGGCGGAAGAGGTACATGCCCATCTTCAGGCCGGGGAGCGACCCCGGACCGGGCCGCCCGTGCGGGCCACCCCGATGGTGCCGTCCGCCACGCTCGACGAAGAGACCCTTTGGCCCACCGCGTCCAACGTGGGACTCTCCGCGCCCTCCGAACTTGCTCTTACCGTTCTGGATCACGGCGTGGTAGCGCCCAATCGCGTGGATCACGGAGCGCCCGAACTCGGGCAGCAGGTCCATTCCGCGCTCGATCAATTCGTCATCCGGTGATGAGTGGTCAGTCATGGCGTTCCTTTCATTTCGTTCGGTTGCCGATTAGATTTCCGAATAATAAGGCCGCCAAATGAAATTGTCAAGGTTTCCGAATGAATTCGTTCGCGGACGCGACTTCCCGGCCGGCGTGGCGATGTGCGAGCCGCGCCGCGCAACGGCCGGCGAGAACGCGCTTAGCTCTCGAAGGCCGGGGCGGCGGCGCGCGCCCGGGGGCTGAGGGCGAGCCAGAGCGGCACCATCGACATCAGCGCGGCGGAGAGCAGCAGGGCCGCGCGCAGGCCGAAGGCGTCGACCGCCAGCCCGCCGGCGAGCGCGCCCAGCGGTGTGGCGACGGTGAAGAGCGTGAAGATCGCGCTGATCACGCGGCCGAGCATCTGCTCGGGTGCGCGCAGCTGCACGAGCGTCTGGAGCAGCGGCGTGAGTGGGCCGACGCCCAGCCCCAGGCAGAACAGCGTGACGAGGTCGGTCGGGAGGGATGCCGCCAGCGCGAACAGCCAGGTGGCGGCGACGGCGAGCGCGAAGCCGCCCAGGAAGATGCCGTAGCGGCGCGCGCGATGGCCGATGGCACCGAACAGCAGGATGCCCACGAGCATGCCGATGCCGAGCGCGGTGACCAGCACTCCAAAATAGGCGGCGCTGTCGTACTCGGAGCGCACGTAGACCGGCAGCAGGACGGCGCCATAGGCCGTGCCGACGAAGTTGAACAGGATCGCCGCCGGCAGCATCGTCTGCAGCACCGGATCGCGCACGACGAAGCGGAATCCCGCCAGGACATTGTCGATGAAGCGCTCGGCCTCGCCTTGCTCGGCGGCGTCCGGGTCGCCGGTGGCGCTCGCGGGCGGCCGCGCGATGAGCAGCGCGACGATCAGGATAGACACGCCGAAGGTGCCGGCATCGACGTACAGCACCTCGACCGCGCCGAGCGCGGCGATCAGGACGCCAGCCAGCAGCGGCGCGACGACCGAGTCGCTCAGCCGGTTGGAGAGCTGCATGACCGAGTTCGCGCGCTCCAGCGGCGTGCCGGCTCGCCGGGCGAGGGCGGGCACCAGCGCGCCCCGGGCCGCGCTGCCGGGCACGTCGAAGAAGGCCCCGAGGAAGATCAGGATCAGCAGCTGCCAGTAGGTCAGCCAGTCCAGCAGGTAGAAGGTCGGGATCAGCGCGACGGTGACGCCGCTCAGCGCATCGGAGATGATGCTGGTGGCGCGGAAGCCGAGCCGGTCGACGATCGGCCCGGCGATTAGCCCGGCCACGACCGGGGAGAGCGCGACGACTGCCCCGGCGATTCCGGTCCGGCTGGCGCTGCCGGTCGTGGCCAGCACGAACCAGGGGATCGCCAGCGTGGTCATCGAGTTGCCGGTCTGCGAGATGCCGTTCGCCAGCGCGAGCGACCAGAGCCCGAGCCGCTCGCGCGGCGCGGCCGTAGTGGCGTTCACCGCAGCCTACGTCGCCGTGCTCGCGTCGGCACGCGCGTCGAAGCCACGCACGAGGTCGCGCACCATGAAGACGCGCAGCATCGCGATCGTCACACCGATCGCCGCTGCGACCATGACCGCTGGCAGTCCGGCTGCCTCGATCATGATCCCGGCCAGGAAGACGCCCAGCGGCGCCAGCGCCCCGCCGAAGGCGAACAGGACGCCGAAGACGCGCCCCAGCATCTCCTCGGGCACACGCTCCTGCATGATCGTCAGGGCCAGGACGTTGGTCGGGCCAATGGCCAGGCCGACGAGCGCCATGGCGATCATCGCGTGCCAGGCGCTGGTGGCGAAGGGCAGGATCCAGAAGCCAGCCGAAATCAGCATGACCGAGAGGATGAAGATGCGCGAGCGGCTGATCCGAGGGCCCTTCCAGCCATAGAGGATCGTCCCGAGCGCCGAGCCGGCGCCGAACGAGGCCAGGATCAGGCCCAGTGCCCCGGCGCTGTCAAACTCATCGCGGGCCAGCACTGGCAAGATGACCGCGGCGGTCGGCGAGACGATGAAGTTGTAGAGCAGCGAGATGGGGATCACCAGCCGCAGGAAGTCGTCACGCAGGGTGTAGGCGAAGCCGGAGCGGATCGACTCGATCAGTGATTCCTGCTGCGCCGGCTCGGCGCCTGGGGCGCTCGCTTCCCCGTTGGCTCCGGCTGCCTGACCGCGCACCCGCACCAGCAGGCCCACGATGACGATCGAGAGCGCGAAGGTGGCGGCGTCGACATAGAGCACGGCGGCCGCGCCCATGAAGCCGATCAGCAGGCCGGCCGCCAGCGGGCCGAACAGCGAGCGGCTGCTCTGGTCGGCGAACTGCATCGCCGCGTTGGCGCGCTCCAGCGGCATATCCGCCTGGCGCGCCAGCCGGGGCACCAGCGCGGTGCGCGCGACGCCGCCCGGCGCGTCGAAGACCGCGCCGACGAAGATCAGCACCAGCAGGTGCCAGAACTCCAGCACGCCCAGCAGGTGCAGCGTCGGGATGATCGCCACCGTCACGCCGCTCAGCAGGTCGGAGATGATGCTGGCGCGCTTGAAGCCCAGGCGGTCGACCAGCGCCCCGCCCAGCGCGCCGGAGAGCACGGTCGCCAGCACGGTCAGCGCACCGGCGATGCCGGTGCGCGCCGGGCTGCCGGTCGTGACCAGCACGAACCAGGGGATCGCCAGGTTGGTGATGCCGTTACCCAGGTTCGAGATCGTCGTCGCCGCGACGAGCGCCGGGATACCCAGCCGGTCGAGCCGGTCCTGCCGGACCTCCTCAGTCTGCTCGATTATCCGGATGGACGAAGACATCGTTGAACCCTCCCCTGGGCACGGGCTGTTGAGCTACCTACGAGGAATTGCGTGGCGTTAGGCGCCTGCCTGCTAGCTGGTGTCGCGCTCCAGCGCCGCGAGCAGGATATCGGCCTCGTCGGTGGTCAGCTTGCCCTGAGCCAGCGCTTCCAGGATCGCTCGCCGCTTGCGCTCGCGCTCGCCGGGGCGCGCCTGACGGACGGGTTCGCGCGGCGCGTCGTGGGTTCGGACGCGGATGTCACCGCGGTTTGTGCGCGCGCGGATCAGGATGCGCTCGGTCTCCGAGCTGTCGCTCACGCCGACGTAGCGGCGCGTGGTACTGCGCGGCCCGGGCCGGCCCACTTCGACCAGGGGGATGTCGCTCTGGACCGTGCCGCGGTTGACGATCAACTCGACGCGCGCTGGCTGGTCCTCGCTGATGTCGAGCATGATGTTGCCGCGCGTCGTGGCGAAGCGGAACTGCTCGTCGCGTCGGCGGCGGGTTGCCGAGCCGGTGATGATGCCCTGCTCGCTGGCCATGAAGATCGGCTTGCCGTCGCGGCCGCGGATGACCAGCCCCTGCGGGCCGGCGTGGAAGCGCTCGGTGCCGCCGGTGCTGACGCGCACGCCCGCCTCGCCGGCGATGAACTCCAGGCTGCCGAGATTGAAGCGGACCTCCTCGGCCGCGGTCGCGACATCCTCGAGAGCGGCTTCCAGATCGTCGAGCTCGTCGATGCCGACATCGTCGAACTCTTCGACCGCTTCAGCCGGAGCCGTGAACAACAGGCGGGCCGACGAGTGGATGTCGCCCCGCACGATCTCGACGTCCGCCGATTTCAGGCTGCCGCCCTGGATCGTCACATTGCCGCGCGTGTTGCGCGCGCGCAGGTGCTGCTCAACCGGGCGCGCGATGATCATCTCGCCTTTCTCGATGTTGACCGCCATGTTGCCGGCGCAGCCGCGCGTCGTGACGTTGCCTTTGGCCACGCTCAGCGCAATGTCGCCGTTGCACTGCTGCAGGTCGATGTTGCCGCTCTCGACGCGGCAGGCGAGATCGCCTTCCCGGGCGCGAACGGCGACGTTGCCGTTCGCGATATTGATGGCCGCGTCGCCATCACCCCCCGAGAGGCTCAGATTTCCGCTGCCGATGTTGATCCCCAGCTTCGTCGCCAGGTTCTCCACCGACAGATTGCCGCGTTCGAGATTGATGCCGAGGGTCGGCAGATCGACGGGCGGCAGCTTGAGCACGAGCGGGCTGGCGCCCCGGTAGCGGCCGTCCTGGCTGATGCGCAGACGGTCACCGCGGCGCGTGAATTCCGGCGCGTCGGCGCTCGCCTCGGCCAGCAGCCGGGCCACGCCTTCGACCTCCGGGTCGGCCTCGATCACCAGATCGAGGCGTTCGGACTGAATCTCGATGGCGTTGATGCCGTCGAGCGAAAGTTCCTGGATGTGAGCCGGGTTGGAATACGGGGACACCTGAGGCTCCTACCTAATCGCTATCCGCGGGCAGCGCTTCGAGCATTGCCATCGCTTCGTCAACGCTCAACTCGCCGCGCTGGACGCGGTCCATGATCTCGGCGCGGCTCAAATCGGAGCCGGCCGGCTGCTCGACCACCTCGCTGGCGGGCTCCAGCGCGGCGATCAGGTCATCCAGCTTGGCGCGCACCGTCGGGTAGCTCACCCCCAGGCTGCGCTCGATGTCGGACATGTTGCCGCGGCTGGTGACGAACAGGTGCAGAAACGCCAGCTGGTCGTCGCTGAGTCGCGCGAATGGGCCTCGCCCTTCCAGCGGGAAGCGCCCGCGGATCGTGATGTCACAGTTCTCACAGTACAGCTCGCGGATCTCGAGCCGCCCGCCACAGGATATGCATTGTTCGATTGGCATCGTCATAGCGGCCTCCTTATTTGTGGCAATGCTACAGAGGATAGTGAGAAATGTCAAGAGATCGTATCAATTTCTAACACTATGCTTCGAAATTGAGGGCGTCGAACCTGAATTTTTGATCTCCATAGGCCCAAGAATACTCAAATTGCTCGTAAATTTCACCGTTCGGCGCCGGCTCGGCTGCCCACGTGGCGAACAGCACCTCGGGACTAGCCGCGCCGCCACATCCCGGCCAACCACTCGGCGTGCGGCATCCCGCTCGTCCGCACGGCGTCGAGGAACTCCTCGACGTCGAAGGGAACCCGGTGGAAGTGCCAGCTGAAGCGGTCGCCATCTCGCTCCAGGATGCCGAACTCGGCGTATGGCACGAAGCGAATATCGTCAGCCGGCGGGGCGGGGTCATAAGCCCGCCCGACTGAGCCGGGATTGACGATCAGCAGTCCCCGGTGACGCCGCATGAACGGGAAGTGGGTATGAGCGACGACCACCAACGGGGCGTCGACCCCCGCCATCGCCGCGTCCAGCTCTTCGGCACTGCTGGCGGCGTGGACGATCTCGTCGAACGAGCGCGGCGAGCCGTGGGCGCAGAGCGCCAGCACCTCGCCGCCCTCCTCCAACGTCAGCGTCGGCGCGAACCCGGCCATGTACGCCAGGTCGTCCTCGCCGAGCTGGGTGGCGTTCCAACTGCAGATCTCCAGGATCTTGACCAGATCGCCCTCCACCTGGCTCGGGTCGGTCGGGTTGAGGATCTCGTCGTCGGCGTTGCCCATGACCGAGGCGATCTCCCGCGCGCGCAGCTCCTGAACCACCCCGCGCGCCTGTGGCCCGCCGGCGGCCACATCGCCCAGGCAGACGATGCGTTCCGCGCCCAGGCGGCCGATCTCCTCCAGGGCGCGCCGCAGCGCGACGGCGTTGCCGTGAATGTCTGCGATCAGGGCGATGCGCGTCATCGGGCGCCCTTCCTCTCGTGTTGCGAGTCGGTTCCCGCGACGCCGTCAGCCGTCGCCATCCTCGATGGCGACGACTGGCAGCGCCAGCTGCTGGCCGGCCGGGCGCCGCGCCTCCTGCTCGTCGGCGTGGCGCTCGAACAGGAAGCGCAGCAGCGCCCGCAGCACCTCCCGGTCGCGGGCGTCCAGCTCCGGCAGGCGGCGCAAATAGAGCATCAGCTCCGGGTCGTTGATGCCCTCGGCGATATCAGCCAGCGTCACGTCACCGGGCAGGCTGAGCCCGGCATCGCGATACAGCTCCGCCCAGCTATGCCCCATCGTGCCGCAGACGCGGCTCAACACCGCCAGCCCCGGCTGCTCGGGGATGTCGCGCTCCAGCCGCGAGAGGTAGCCGCGGCTGATCCCGGCGCGCTGCGCCAGCTCCTCCTGTGTCCAGCCCAGCTCCTCGCGCCAGCGCGCCAGCACCGGGCCGATCCGGCCGCCGAACGCCATCGCTCTATGCCAGCTCCTCGCGCAGCGCCGGCAGCGTCCGCTCCGCGAAGTCACGTAACACCTTCATGTCCTTCGGGACGTGGAAGAGGAAGTCGGTCATGCCCAGCGCGCGCAGCTCCTTGAGGTCGGCGAGGATCTGGTCCTCGTCGTTGTCGACCAGGTAGGTATCGCTCTTGGTCGTCGAGCGGCGAATCTCAGCCGGGTCACGCCCGATCTCGGCGCAGACCGCCTCGACGCGTGCCAGCCGCGCCTTGTACTCCTCGATGTCGCTGAAGTTGTTGTCCCACCAGTCGGCGTAGCGGGCGACCAGCCCCAGCATGCGCGGCATCGAGCCGCCGATGACGGTCGGCATCGGATTGCGCACCGGCTTCGGCTCGAAGATGGCGTCCTTGAGCTGGTAGTACTTGCCGTCGAAGGTGCTGCGGTCTTGCGACTGGAGCATTTTGAACATCTGCAGCGCCTCTTCGAGCATCGAGACGCGCTGGCCAGGGCCGGGGAAGTCAAAGCCGAACATCTCATGCTCGCCTTCGAACCAGGCCGCGCCGACGCCCAGCAACGCCCGGCCGTTCGAGATGTGGTCGACGGTCGTGGCCACTTTCAGGAGCATCGCCGGGTTGCGGTAGGTGATCCCGGTGACCATCGGCCCGATCTCGACGTTCCTGGTCGCCTCAGCCAACCCGGCCAGCAGCGTCCAGCCCTCCAGATTCGGGTTGTCGCGCGGGTCGCTGAGCGGGATCATATGGTCGAAGACCCAGGCCGACTCGAAGCCCAGCTCATCCGCTGCCTGGAACCACTCCTTGATCTCCGCCCACTCCCGGTGGTGCTGGCTGCAGCGGATGCCGAATCGAACGTTATGCGCCATAAGGGTTGCGTTCCTCTCTCGCCGGGGCATGAGATGTTTTCATTGAGATGCTAGCAGGGGGAGGAAAGAGGGAACAGGGAGAAGCAGTTTGTAGGTTGTAGGAAGGGCGACGCACTCCGGTTTTTCCTACAAACTACAGCCTACAATCTACAAACTCTGTCTTAAGGAGTGAGAGACCGTGGAGCGCCTGAAGCTCGACAACGTGAAGCGGGTGATCGCCGTCGCCAGCGGTAAGGGCGGCGTCGGGAAGTCGACCGTGGCCGTGAACCTGGCGGTCGGGCTGGCGCGGCGCGGGCTGCGCGTCGGGCTGCTGGATGCCGATGTCCACGGGCCGAACGTGCCGCTGATGCTCGGCGTGCGGCGCAGGGAAGCCGCGAAGGGCTGGCAGGCCTTCGTGCCGCTCGCCAGCGGCGAGGGCATCGAGAACCCCCAGAAGATGCCGCCGCTGGAACGTCACGGTGTGAAGATTATGTCCATTGGCCTGCTCGTCGGCGAGGATCAGACCGCCATGCTCGACAACGTCGAGACGGTCGGCTGGCTGGTCCGCAACTTGCTGACACTGGTCGACTGGGGCGAGCTCGATGTGCTGCTGATCGACTTCCCGCCGGGCACCAGTGAGCCGCAGGCCACCCTGCTTAAGACGGTCGTTCTCGACGGCGTGGTGCTGGTCGTCACGCCGCAGGACCTCGCCCGGCTCGATACCACCCGCGCCCTGCGAGCCTTCCAGCGTGCCGGCGTGCCGGTGCTCGGCGTCGTCGAGAACATGAGCTACCTGCGCTGCCCGCACTGCGGCGAGCGCATCGAGATCTTCCACCGCACCACCGTCGAGCGCCCGATCAGCTCTGAAATCCCGCTCCTCGTCGAGATCCCCCTCGACCCCGCCCTCTCCGTCGCCGGCGACACTGGCCGCCCCATCCTCATCACCGACCCCGACGCCGAGCAATCCCGCGCCCTCTGGACGATGGTCGACGCTGTGAGGCAGAGGTTGTAGCGGGTAGGCTGTAGTTCGTAGGGGGCCCTCCTTCAGCACCTCTCTCACGCCCACAATCGGGTACTCAGAGGGGCCCTGACGTACGGGTTGGGCCAGCGATGAGAATTT
Organism: Thermomicrobiales bacterium; assembly: GCA_035304105.1. Classification (GTDB taxonomy): domain Bacteria; phylum Chloroflexota; class Chloroflexia; order Thermomicrobiales; family CFX8; genus JAUIIK01. Next base: position 20,411 of record DATGQR010000391.1, read on the forward strand.
CGTTATCGAGGGAGGCGCTCACCCGCGACCCGCTGTGCGGGTACCCCGCCCCTCTCCCAATCACCCAGAGGGTACCCGGGAGAGGGATACCCTGTTGTGTTACTAGCGCTAGCGATCAAGCGCACGCTGTCTCCCCCTCACCCTCCGCGCAGCGAGAGGGCGGGGTGCCCTCTGGGCCGCGGGCTGGGAGTGAGGGTCTTCTGTCTTTCCCTCTTCCCTGTTCCCTCTTCCCTACTACTACTCCACTCCCCGCGCATCGCGCATGTAGGGGTCGAGGATGTCGCGGAGGCCGTCGCCGAGGAGGTTGAGGGAGAGGACGACGATCATGATCGCCACGCCGGGGAGGATGGCCAGCATCGGCTCGGAGCGCAGGTACTGGCGCGCTTCGGAGAGCATGTTGCCCCAGCTCGGCACCTCCGGTGAGGCGCCCACGCCCAGGAAGCTCAGCGAGGCTTCGGAGATCACGGCGTAGGCGAAGATGAAGGTGCCCTGCACCACGATCGGCGCCACACAGTTCGGCAGGATGTGGCGGAAGATCAGCCGCGCGTCGCCCCCGCCCAGCGCGCGGGCAGCCTCGACGTAGTCCATCTCCCGGATCGAGAGCACGCTGCTGCGCACCACGCGCGCGACGCGCGGGGTGTAGACGATCGAGAGCGCGATGACGATGTTGATGATCGACGGCCCCAGCACCGCCATGATGCCCAGCGCCAACAGGATGCCCGGGAAGGCCATGAAGGCGTCCATGACGCGCATCAGGGCGTTGTCCAGTCCCCGGTAGTAGCCCGAGAGCATGCCGATCGTGATCCCCAGCAGGTTCGAGAGAATCACCGTCGCCAGCCCCACGCCGAGCGAGATGCGCGAGCCGTAGACCAGTCGGCTGGCGACGTCGCGGCCCAGCCGGTCGGTGCCCAGCGGGTAGGTACTGTCGCCGATCGGCTTGAGCCGGTCGACCGCGTTGATCTCGATCGGGTCGTGCGGCGCGATCAGCGGCGCGGCCAACGCCACCAGCGCGGCCAGAGTCAGCGCGATCGCGCCCGCGAACGCGAACTGGTGGTTCTTGAGCGACCGGAACCAGGCGCGCGGCCCGGTCCGTTGCGCCTGGCGCGGACCCAGTTCGCGCTGGAGGCTCGCACTCGAGGCGGCCGCCGGTTGCGTGCTCATAGACGGTCTCCGCCTTCCTAGCTCAAGCGAATGCGCGGGTCGACGTAGACGTAGATCAGATCAATCACCAGATTGATCAGGACGTAGGCCGTGGCGACCATCATGATCGCGCCCTGGATGACCGGGTAGTCGCGCCGGATGACCGAGTTGACCACCAGCCGCCCGGCTCCCGGAATCGTGAAGACCGTCTCGGTGACGACCGTCCCGCCGATCAGCACGGTGAGCACCAGGCCGATGACCGTGATCGTCGGCAGCAGCGCATTCTTCAGCGCGTGGGTGATGTAGACCCGCGAGGCCGGCAGTCCTTTCGCCCTGGCCGTGCGCACGTAGTCGGTGCGGATGACGTCGAGCATGCTGGCGCGCGTCATGCGGGCCACCAACGCTGCCTGGCTGAAGCCCAGCGCGATCGCCGGCAGCATGACCGACTTGAACGCGCCGACGACGCTTTCGCCGAGCGGGGTGTAGCCACCGGTCGGGAACCAGCCGATATAGACCGAGAACAGCAGGATCAGATTCAGCCCCAGCCAGAAGTTGGGCATCGAGACGGCCAGCAACGCCAGCAGCATCAGCGATTGATCCAGGTAGGAGTTGTGCTTGATCGCCGCGATGACCCCCGACGGGATGCCGATGATCAGCGTGAAGAAGAGCGCCACGATCGCCAGCATCAAAGTCGGCTCGGCGCGCTCGATGATCATGCTGGTGACCGGCTGGTTGACGTAGATGCTCTGGCCCAGGTCACCGCGCAGGGCGTCCCCAACCCAGATCAGGTACTGCTCGTAGACTGGCCGGTCGAGGCCCAGGTCATGGCGCACGCGCTCGATCTCGTCGACCGTCGCGTCGTCGCCCAGGATTTGGGCCACCGGATCGCCCGGCGTCAGGTGCACCAGCGTGAAGCTGATCAAGCTGACGAGGATCAGTACCGGGATCAGCGCCAGCAAGCGTCGCAGGAGATATCTCAGCATTGTCCGCGTCCCGTGTCTCTTCACTGAGCAGCGTGCCCCGGGCGCTCACTTTCGCCTGGGGCACGCCGCAATTGGCAGGTCGCCCGCGCTGCAGCGGGGGCTAATCTTCGAGCCAGACGTTCCAGAAGATCGGGAACGAGGAGACTGGCAGGGCCTCGCCCTTGAGGTTCGAGCGGAAGATGCTCAGCCCGAAGAAGTCGCCGACGCGGATGGCCGGCACCTCTTCGAAGTAGAGCTGCTGGAACTCCTCCCAGATCGCAAAGCGCTCGTCGAAGTCGGTAGCCGTCATGATCCGGTCGAGGATCTCCTCCTTGGCTTCGCTCTCCCACCAGCCGGGCCAGTTGGCCGGGATGAACGAGAGCGTGGTCGGCTCGGGGTTGAAGCTGAAGCCGGTGTTGAAGATCTCGTACTCCTCGGGGTTGGTGCGCCGCTCGACGACCGAGCCCCAGTCCATCGAGACGAGCTCGGCGTTGATGCCGACGTCTTGCAGGTGTTGCACGCCGGTCAACGCCACGGCGAAGTAATCCTCGCGGTCCGACGGCCCCATCCAGCGCACTGTCTCGCCGTTGTAAGCGCTCTGCTCAACCAGCTCACGGGCGCGGTCGGGGTCGTACGGGTTGTAGAACTCCGCGCCGACCTCGGTGAACCAGACGCTCTCCGGCGGCATCAGCGAGGGCTGCAGGCGCCAGAAGTCCGGCGGGCCGAAGGCGGCCGCCATGATCTCCTCGTGGTTGAAGGCGTAGAGCGCCGCCTGGCGCAGCACCGGGTCAGCCATCGGCCCCTGAGCCTTGTTGAAGATGATTCCCATGAAGCGCAGCGGCTTGATGACCAGCGCCTCGACATCGCTGGAGTCCTGCAGCCGCTCATGCTCGTCGCGGGTGACCTCCTCGGCCCAGTGGTAGTCCCCAGCCTCGACGCCAGCGATGCGCGCCGCGGCGTCGGGCACGGTGATGAACTCGAGCTCTTCGAAGTAGGCCGTGCGCCGGCCGGCATAGGCGTCCGGCGCCTCCTCTCGCGGGCTGTAGTCTTCGAAGCGCTCCAGCAGGATGTGGCGGTCGGGGATGTGCTCGACGAAGCTGTAGGGCCCGGTGCCGACGTATTCTTCCAGCCGCTCGGTGCCGGCCGCTTCGGCGATCTCGCCGGGCATGACCATCATGCCGCCGCCCGGGCCGGTCAGGTAGGCCAGCAGCGGCGAGAACGGCTTGCTCAGGCTGATCTCGACGGTGTAATCGTCGACCGCCACCACGTCAGTAATCGACTCGTAGGCCGCGATACCTTCGCCAACCAGCTGCCCCCAGCGATTGAAGCACTTGACGATATCGTCGGCGACCATCTCGTCGCCGTTGTGGAACTTGATGCCCTCGCGTAGCTGGAAGGTGTAGGTCAGCCCGTCGGCAGCGATCTCGAAGCTGTCGACCAGGCACGGCTGGATGTCCCAGGCGCTGTCCCAGGCGAAGAGGTACTCGAAGACATGCTGCGACGGCACGAGCACGACGATGGCCGTCGTCCAGCTGCTGTCGAGCGTTGGTGGCTCGGAGTAGAGCGCGACCCGGCCGGTGCCGCCCATGACGCCGGGCGCGTCGCCGCCAGTCGCCTCCCCGCCATCCGTTCCCCCGTCGTCTTCTTCGGTGCCGGAGTCGGCGTCTTCTTCGGAGTCGTCGTCCTCGGCCGCAGTCTCCTCCGGTTCGTCGCCCTCCGCTGCGGCAGTGGCCGTGGGCGCGTCGGTGGAGTCGCCTCCCGACGTTTCCTGGTCGCTGTCATCGTCGTCATCGTCGCCGCCGCAGGCCGCGAGCAGTGACGATGCCAGTGATAAGGCGCCGGCTCCGGCCGCCATCTGCAGCATGCGTCGACGTGACAGACGGACCTTGCTGGTCGTCTCGTGCTCCTCAGAAAGCATCGGACCCTCCTCCCGGGATGGGGATAGCCGTTGAGAGGGTCTGTCCAAACAGGCCGTCGGCTATCGCCGCCCGGTCGTTACAGGAAATTGCTCGATGATGGCACGTTAGCAATACGGTATTGGACTGTCAAATGGATGCCCGAATTGACTGATGACCGGCCTCTCGACGCCGGCTCGCACCGGCGCCGGTAGGGCACCTGTTCCAACCAATCCAGGAAGCGGCGGCTCCACCCCGGTTCTCGGCCTCCTTCGCGGGACTGAGAAGGCCGCTTTCGCACCTATCCCGAATCACGTGGAACAGATCGGGTGGGGCTCTAGCCGCGCGCAGCGCTGGCTGGCCTGTTGGGTGTACCTACCGCGCTCGGATCAGCGTGCCTTCCGGGGTCAGCTCAACGAAGTGCTGCGTCCGGCCGTCGCGATAGGCCTGGCACTGATTGGCGGGGTCGTCGTCCACGGCCTCGCGTGGGTCGTGGGCGATGTCGACCGACCAGCCGGGCACCGCCTCCAGCTCCTCGGCGATGCATGGACCGTTCGAGAGGTCGGCGCCCCCGGCAGCGACCTCCGCGTACACCTCCAGCGCCGCTTCGATCGCCCGCTCCCGCTCCGCGTTGCTTGGATCGTCATCGTCCCCCGAGATGCAGGCCGTCGCCAGCCCGCCGATCAGGAACATCAGGCAGATCAGCCTTGTCAGGTACATGACGCGCCTCGCATTTCAGCTCGCTGCTGGTGTCGATGAGTATTGCAGGCACGTTGATTCAGTGTGCGCCGGCCTCGCCCGTCAGATAGTCGAACGCCGACAGGATATGGACCTCGACGGTCGCGATAAGGTCGTCAATCAACACATACTCGTCGGGCGCGCCCATGGCGTAGGGCGTGGGGCCGTAGACATAGGCCGGGATGCCGCGGTAGCGCCAGAGGCGGCAGTCCGTGCCGCCCAACCCCAGCGACGGCAGGGGGCGGATGCCGCGGGCTACTTCGGCGTTGCGCTGGATGATGTCGACCAGCTCGTGGTCAGGCGTGCAGGCGTTGGACTCGGCGCGGTTGATGATCCGGTAGCTCGCGCCCGGGTGCCGGGCGACGATCTCGTCGATCCGCGCCAGCACCTCATCGGTCGAGGCGCCGACCGGGGTGCGGATGTCGACCACGACCCGGCAATCGGCGGCGATCATGTTGACCTTGTCGCCGCCCTGAATGACGCCTGCGTTGACCGTGACGTGGGTCAGCGCGTCGACCGTACCCGGGCCGAACACCTCCTCCAGCCGCTCGCGGCTGGCCTCGACCGAGCGCAGCACAGCGCCCGAGGCGCGGATCTCGATCTCGCTCAATGCCTGGAGGTCGCGCAGCACGTCGCCAGCGACCATGATCGCGTTCGGGCTGATCTGCGGGTAGCCGCCGTGGCCGCCCGGCGTCTGGACGCGCAGCTCGATCCAGAGCGGCCCCTTCTCGGCGTAGCGCACGAAGTAGGGCGTGCTCGGCTCGCCGCTCAGCACGACGTCCCCGAGCACATCCGGCCGGTTCTCGATCAGGTAGCGCGTGCCGTACGGCCCGAAGGTCTCCTCGTCCGACACCAGCGTCAGGGTGAGCCGCCCCCGCCACTGCTCGCGCCGCTCGTGGAGGTAGAGGAAGGAGAGGATCGCAGCCGCTGCGCCCGCCTTCATGTCGTTGGCGCCGCGCCCGTAGAGCTTCCCGTCGCGCACGATTCCGGAGAACGGATCATCCGTCCAGGCGTCCCGGTCTCCGGCCGGGAAGACGTCGAAGTGCGCGTTGAGTACCAGGTGCTTACCCAGCCCCGCCCCATCGGCGTGCGCGATCAGATTCGGCATCGACGGCTCCGGCGCGACAATCTCGCACTCCACCCCGTGCTGCCGCAGATATCCAACGACGAAGTCGCACACCGCGGTCGTATCCCCCGGCGGGTTCTCGCTCGGAATCCGAACCAACTGCCGCGTCAGCTCAATGATCCGCTCCCGCTCGCCCCGCAGCTGACCGAGTAGGTGTCGTCGCGCGTCCATTTTGTGTGCCCCTCCGGCCCTTACCTGCGACCTGCACAGCGGGTCGCGGGTGAGGGCTCTTCCCTGCAACGTACAAACTACAACCTAACCCCCTAGTCCCTCCTCTGCCGTCGCACGCCGACCCGCACGCGCCCATCCTGGCCGCGAGCGATCTCGCGGTCGGCCTTGTCGAGGTTGACGGCGGCGTTGATCAGCGCCATGTGGGTGAAGGCCTGGGGGAAGTTACCCAGGAATTCACCGGTCTCGGGGTCGATCTCCTCGGAGTACAGGCCGAGGTCGTTGGCGTAGTTGATCAGCCGGGAGAAGAGCTCGCGTGCCTCGTCGATGCGGCCCAGGAAGGTCAGATTGTCGACCATCCAGAAGGAGCACAGCGTGAAGGTCGCCTCGCTGCCGGGCACGCCGTCATCGATCTCGTCGGTCAGGTAGCGATAGACCAGGCCGTTGCGCATCAATTTCCTTTGGATGGCTTCGACGGTGCCGACCATGCGCGGGTCGTCGGCGGGAATGAAGTGGACCATCGGCATTAGCAGGGCGCTGGCATCGAGAGCGTCGCCATCGTAGGTCTGGGTGAAGCTGTTGAGCTCCGCGTTGAAGCCGCGCTCAAGCGTCGTCGCCTTGATCTCATCGCGCACTTTGCGCCAGCGTTCGGTGTCGGCCGGCAGGTTGAAATGCCTGGCCAGCAGCAGGGCGCGCTGGAGCGCCACCCAGCACATCACTTTGGAATGCACGTGGTGGTCGGGCTCGCTGCGCATCTCCCAGATGCCGCTGTCCTTCTCCATCCAGACCTCGCAGACCTCGTCGGCCAGGCGGCGCAAGTTGGCCCAGACCTGCGCGTCGAAGCGCTCGCGGTCAACTCCATAGCGCTCGATCCCGCCCCAGACATCGTAGAAGAGGTAAGCGGTGTCGAGGATCTGGCCGTAGATGTCGAGCTGGCGTTGCTTGTAGGCCGCGTTGCCGATCCGCACCGGCCGGGAGTCGCGATAGCCCGAGAGATGGTCGAGCGTTTGCTCGGTCAGCTCGGTCTCGCCACGGATGCCGTACATGATCTGGAGCTTGCCGTTGGGCGTGTCGAGGAAGCGCTCGTGGATCCACTCCATGAAGTCGTGCGCTTCGTCATAGAAGCCGATCAGTCCGAAGGACCACAGCGTCAAGGTGGCGTCGCGGATCCAGGTGTAGCGATAGTCCCAGTTGCGCTGGCCGCCGATCTCCTCGGGCAGCGAGGTCGTGGCCGCGGCGATGATCGCGCCGGTCGGACGAAACGTCAGCAACTTGAGCGTCAGCGCGCTGCGAATGACCATATCGCGGAACAGGCCGAAGTAGGGGCACTCGCTGACCCACTGGCGCCAGAAGTTGACGGCGTGGTTGATGGCGCGGCGCACGTCGCCGGGCAAGGGCGTGCGTGGGCGAGAGTCGGAGAGCACGGCATAGAGGCGGTCGCCCGTCCGCAGGGTCACGCGCGCGCCGATCGCGGCCGGTCTCTCCTGCTCGTGGACGAACGGCCAGTTACCGATCAACCAGACCTCGCCGTCCTGATAGGACCAGCGCACCACGCCCGGCTCGACGATCTCGGCGCGCGCCTGCTGGCGGGCATAGTCCGGCGTGACCAGGCAGTTCAACTCCATCTCGATCGTGCCATGGGTGCATTCGACCAGCCGGATGATCTCGTGGGGCGGCTCTCCTTCGCGCTCGGTCGTGGCCGGCGCGGTGAAGCAATCGGTCAGCGTGGCGACTCCGGTGGGAGAGGTGTAGATGATGCGCAGGACGTTGCTGTCGTCAATGTAGCGGCGCTGGGCCTGGTACTCGCCGGAGGGCTTGATCTGGAAGCTGCCGCCCAGCTCGGCGTCGAGGATCTTGAGGAAGAACGGGGGGCTGTCGAGGTGCGGCAGGGCGCACCAATCGATGCCGCCGTCGCGATTGACCAGCGCCAACCCGCGGGTGTCGCCGATGATGCCGTAGTCCGAGATCGGGCAGTAGGTCGCCGTTCTGCCGTAGGTGTCACTTGCCATGGCAACTCCTCGCGTCGCTTGCCGGGGTGCCGTGCCGGCTTGATCTTAACTGGGATCAGGGCGGCGTGGCGGTAGTCGCGCCGTCGCTCCGCGCGCCGGGCAGCCACAGCAGCAGCGCGGCGACAAAGGCGAACAGCGGCAGGACCATGCCCAGCAGGCCGTAGCCGCCGACACCGATCAAGCCGCCGCCGATCAAGGTGCCCAGCCCGGCGCCGAGCGTGATGATCGAGGCGTTGAGGACCATCGTCGTCCCCGCGCCAGCCGGAGATTCGTCTGCCAGCAGGGTGGTGAACGCAACCCTGCCGATGCCTCCGGCGAGCGTCAGGGTTGCCAGCATCAGGATTGCCAGATAGGGGCCAGTTCCCAGCGTCAGGATCGCCGCCCAGAACACGCCGATGATCGCCGTCGAGACGCTGAAGATCGGCGCCAGCCCGATGCCGCCCAGGCGACCACCACCGATCATGCTGCCCAGGAAGAAGCCCGCCCCGGTGGCCATATAGCCGTAGCCGATCTCGCCGGTGGAGAAACCGTGCTGGTCGTCGAGGAACGCGCCCAGGTAGGTGAACGGTCCGGCCCAGGCGATCGCCTGGAGCAGCGACGCGCCGTAGAACAGCAGCATGCGGCGGTCTTCGAGCAACGGCAGGTAAGCTCGGCCCAGGCCGCGCAGCGAGGTCCGCCCCGCGCCGCGCCCGCCATCGGGGAAGCTGATCGCGAAGGCCACCAGCACAGCGAGGGCCACGAGCGCGACGAAGCCGAAGGCGCTGCGCCAGGAGAGGAACGAGCCGATGCCGGTCAACAGCGGCGCGCCGGCCACCGCGCCAGCCGCGACGGTCGCCGTGATGATGCTGAGCGCCCGGCGGCGGGCCGGGCCGGCGAAGCGCGAGCCGGCGACTGCCAGCGGCACGCCCGAGGCGATCGAGCCGCCGATCCCGCCGATCATGCGGGTGATCAGCACGGTGGTGAAATCCGGCGCCAGCGCCGTGCCGCTAGCGCTGAGGACTGTCGCCAGCAGCCCGGCCAGGATGACCCGGCGGTGACCCAGCTGGTCCGCCAGCGGGCCGACGAGCAGCCCTCCGAAGGCGGTCATGAAGAAGGTGGCCGTCGCCACCTGCCCGAGCACCGGGACCGCCGTATCGATGTCACGGCTGATTGCCGGCAGAAACGGGCCGAGCGCGAAGCTGTTGAGCAGCCCGACGAACGAGGTGAGCGCCAGGGGAGCGAGCACGCCGCGCTGGAGCCTGGTCGCGCTGCGCGCCGGCAGCGTTGCTCCCTTGTGCCCGGAAATCTTCATGCGCGCATCCTAGCAGCCGCCATCGACGAACAGCACCCGCCAGGCGGTCATTGGAATCCTGGCGGGTGCTTGTCCTTGGAGCGTTCTCGAGGGGCCTGGCGTCCTACGCGTCGCTACGATCCGCAGACGGCGATGGCACGCAGGTTGACCGTGCGATCGGTTCCGTTGAACGCCGTGACATCCCAACCTATGACGCGCCCGCTGACGATGTCTACGTTCGGGGCGCTAAACAGGATGTCGACGCCGGGCGGGACGAGATCATGCCCGCCACCGGTGGCGATCGTCTCCAGGGGGCAGGTAGCGATCACCGAACCGAAGTCGCCGGCAGCGATGTCGACGGTATTGACCGCCCGGAAGGTGAAGTCGATCCCCGATCCTGCCGGACCTTGTGGGCCGGGTGGACCCTGAGGACCTTGCGGCCCTGGCTCGCCCTGCGGCCCCTGAGGA
>DATGQR010000392.1:0-4757 GCA_035304105.1 Thermomicrobiales bacterium
CGCTCGTCGCGGACATCACGCCGCTGCGCCGGCGCGCTGAAGCGCTCGGGCTCGTCGCGGCCGTCGACACCTTCGGTTGGGTGCTGGGCCCGGTCTGGGGCGCCGGGATCAACGCAGCATTCGACTCCTGGCGAGCCGTCTTCTGGCTAAACCTGCCACTCTGCGCGCTCGTGGCCGTCTGGCTGGGGGCCGCGCGCCGCTCGTTCCCCGGCCGCGCTCAGGTGCGCCGGCCGAACGTTCTCAGCGCCATCCTGGCGGCCGGGGCGCTCACGGCTTTGAGCCTGGCAATCTCGTCAGGCGGCGAGGCCGGGCTCGAAGCCGGCCAGGGGACGCGCGCCCTGGGCGGCAGCGCCAACCCGCTGGCCGCCTACCGCTGGCCGCTGCTGGCGGCTGGAGCCGTCGCGCTCGTCGCCTTCGTCATCGCCGAGCGGCGCAGCCACGCCCCGATTCTGCCCCGACACCTGATCCGCGCCCGAGTCTTTCAGTTCTCCAGCATCGCCAACGTCCTGGTCGGCGGCGCGCTGATCACCGCCATGGTCAACGCGCCCCTGGCGGTAGCCCTCCTCTCCGATGAGGACGATCTGCCAGTGCTCACGGCGTTGCTGCTCGGCAGTTTCACCCTGGCGATGACCGTCGGCGCTTTGATCGGCGGGCGCCTGACAGGCGACGTCAGCCCTCGCTGGGTCGCCGCCACCGGCCTGGGGGTAGCCACGGCCGGCTTCGCGATCATGAGCTTTTGGCCGGACGATCTGCGCATGGTCCTGATGTGCAGCACGATCGCGATTACCGGCATTGGCCTGGGCGTGGTCATCGCGCCGATTGCCGAGTCTGCGATCTCCTCAGCCGGGATTGAGAATTACGGCGTGGCGTCTGGCCTGGTTCTCCTGGCGCGGCTGGTTGGGATGACGCTCGGGCTGGCCGCTGTCACGCGCTACGCTATCGAGCGGCTGGAGGCGCGCACCTCCGAGCTTGATCCGCTCCGCCCGGAGCCGGGCGAATCCGCGGCCGACTACTTCGCCCGGCAGCAGGCGTATGTCGAGGAGCACGCCGTCCCGCTCACCCTCGACGTGGTCCACGAGACGTTCGTTGTCGCCGCGTTGATGTGCGTGATCACCGTCGGTGTCGTCTACTTCATGCGCTCCCGCTCGCGCCCCGCCGCCGCGCCAACCCCGGCCGGCGACACGGACTGATCTGTACCCGACGAACGAATGAGCAGGAATGCTATCCGGGCAGGCTGGCGAGCAGCTCGCGGACGCCCACCTCAGGGCCCTGCGGGTGCTTGAAGATGGCGGAGCCGGCTACCAGCAGATCGACGCCGGCTTCGATCGCGTCGCCGATCGTGGAGAGATTGATGCCACCGTCGACTTCGAGCGCGATCTGCCGACCTGACGCGTCGATGGCCCGGCGCATGGCCCGCAGCCGGTCGAGCGCGTGGGGCTTGAACTGCTGGCCGCCGAAGCCAGGGTTGATGCTCATGATTAGCACGAGATCGAGGACCGGCAGCAGCCCGGTCGCGTGTTCGAGCGGCGTGCCGGGATTGAGCGCCAGCCCGCAGAGCGCGCCGGCATCCTTAATCCGGTCCAGCGCGCGGTGGATGTGGGGCGTGGCCTCAGGGTGGACGGTCACGACGTCCGCTCCGGCCCCAACGAACTCCTTCACGTACCGCTCCGGCTCCTCGATCATCAGGTGTACGTCCAGCGTGGCCTGCGTGGCGGCCCGCAATGAGGCCACGACCGGGATGCCGATCGAAATATTCGGGACGAAGCGGCCGTCCATCACGTCGACGTGGATCGTGTCGATGCCCGCGTCCTCGAGAATCCGCACCTGGGCGGCCAGATTTGCCAGATCGCTGTCGAGTATGGATGGCGCCAGGCGGGGAAACGGGCGTTCGAACAACCTGTTGTCGGTCACGGCGCGCTCCTCGTAGATTCGATACCGTTGCCACCGTGACACTATACTTGCTGGCATGAGCGAAACGACCCTCAACCGAACGACGACCGGGCTCCGCGCTTCCCCGCAACTTGTCATCGGGTTGGGGTTAATCGCCATCTGGTGGGTCATTGCCTGGAATGACTTCGGCCGGATCTCGACGTTCTACTTCTTCCCGCTCTGGCTGGGCTATATCCTGACCGTCGACGGCCTGGTGCTGGCTCGCACGGGTACGTCACCGCTGGTCCGCGCCGGCTGGAAATATCCCGTCTTCTTCGTGATGTCGGCCCCGTTCTGGTGGTTCTTCGAAGGTATCAACCACTTCCTGGGAAACTGGATCTACCTGACTCCGGAGGGCTATGGCTGGTTCGGTCGCTGGGTGCTCGGCACGCTGTCGTTCACGACTGTCATCCCGGCTGTCCTCACGACCACCGAACTGGTCTCAACCATCGGCAAGCCGCGCTGGCGACGCTGGCTGGTCATCGATCCCAGCCGCCGCGGACTGGTGTTGATTCACCTCTCTGGCTGGGTCATGCTGATCGCCATGCTGATCTGGCCGGATTACCTGTTTCCGCTCTGCTGGATCTCGGTGTTCCTAATTCTCGACCCGCTTGCGCGCTTTGCCGGCCGGACGACGGTCTCCAGCTTCGCGGCGCGCGGCGATTGGCGGCCGATCTTCAATCTGGGAGCCGGGGCGCTGGTGTGCGGCTGGTTCTGGGAGATGTGGAACATCCGGGCCATGCCCAAGTGGATCTACGACGTTCCCCACGTCGGCTTCCTGAAGGTCTGGGAGATGCCGATCCTCGGCTACGGCGGTTATATCCCCTTCGCCTTCGAGATCTTCGCCTACTACGCGCTGGTGACGGCCGTTTTGCCCTGGTTCGCGTACTCCAACGCGCGCATCGCTCAACCGGCGCAAATTGACCCTGGTGACGACGGATACATATAATCACGAACGGTGTGCCCCATTCGATGCCGCGTCCAACCGAGGTTGCCCGGGTTGATCGATGAACAGGCTTGATCGCTTCGAGAGCTTCTTTCAGCGCGTGATGGAGGATTCCGTCGGGCGCATTTTTCGGACTCCGGTGCAGCCAGCCGAGATCGGCCGGCGCCTGGAGCGTGCGATGGAATCCAATCAGGTCATCTCCGTCGAGGGCGTCATCGTCCCAAACGACTATGAGGTCATCCTCAACCCGCAGGATATGGTCGTCTTCGCCGATTTCGTCCCGGCCCTCTGCCGCCAGATGGAGGACTGGCTGACCGATTTGGCGAACGAGCGCGGCTACGGCTTCGTCGATCACGTGCGCGTTCAGATCAAGGGCGACGCCGACGTCGGTCGGCGCACGATCTACGTCGATGCCAGCATCGTCGAGCTTCCGGACTTCGATCGGGCGCGCGAGGAGGAGATCCAGCGCACCGAGGTCCTGCGAGTCATCGAGGAGACCGGCAACATCCCGCCGCGGCTGCTGCGGTTCGTCGAAGGCCCCTTTGCGGGCGACTCGATCATCCTGCGGCGCGAGGTCATGACGATTGGCCGAGCGCTGGACAACGACGTCGTCATCGACTCAGCGGAAGTATCCCGCCATCATGCCCGTATCGACCATCGCGGCAGCGGCTTCTTCCTGATAGACCTGGGGAGCACGAACGGGACATCGGTCAACGGAACCCAGATCAGCGAGCACGAGCTGCAGTACGGCGATCGGATCACGCTCGGGAATGTTGTCTTCGAATACCTGCCATACGAGCCGCGCCGCGCGGCTTCGTGAGCCCGGCCGCTGCCCGTCGCCGAGATGCTGAGTCGACCTGACAATGCTGTCTGAGCTCCCATTCGAGTGGTTCGTGCTGCTCTTGCGCGTGATCTTCATCTTCCTGCTCTACTTCTTCATCTTTCAGGTCATGCGCGTGATCAGCCGCGAGCTGCGCGTCACAGCCGAAGCGGCCGGTCCCGAACGCGTCAGGGGGACGCTGTTGGTCGAGGCATCGAACAACGAACATATCCGGCCCGGTGACGCTTACGTCCTGGAGCCGGTGACGATCATCGGCCGCAGCCGCGACGCGACGGTTCGGATCGACAGCGCGTATGTCTCCGCCGAGCACGCCCAGATCTCGTGGAACGATGGGCGCTGGTGGGCGACCGACCTGCGTAGCACCAACGGCACGCGGGTCAATTCGCGCCCTATCACTGAGCCCGAGCGTCTCAACATCGGTGACCGGATCGAGATCGGGGACGTCGTCTTCCAACTCGTTCCGTAAGCCGCCAGGTCTTAAATCGAATCAACTCGGGAGACGTCATGATGATGAGAATCTGGCTCGCCTCGTTGTTGGCAATCACCGTCGGCGGGATGGCGCTCGGCTCGTTCGCCCCGGAGCCTGCGCGGGCACAGGAGAGCGAGCTGACCGGACCACGCTACTTTCCGGAAACCGGCTTCTGGGTGCAGGGCAAGTTCCGCGAGTACTGGGAGACGCGCGGCGGGTTGTTCGTGTTCGGCTACCCGATCACCGGGGTCTTCTTCCATGAGGGCGATGGCCTGTACAAGCAGTACTTCGAGCGCGCCATCTTCGAGTACCACCCGGCCAACGCCCGCACCCAGTATGAGGTGCTGCTCCAGCGGTTGGGCGCGATCCGCACGGATGGCCGGCACGGCGAGGAGCCCTTCCAGCGCATCGACGGGATCACATCTGACGAGAACTGCAACTACCACGCCGAGACCGGCCACCGGCTGTGCTTCGGTATCCGCGATTTCTGGGAGCGCAACGGCGGCCTTCAAAACTTCGGCTTCCCGATCTCCGAGGAGTTCGACGAGCGCAACCAGCCGCCGCCGGCCGGC
>DATGQR010000393.1:0-7868 GCA_035304105.1 Thermomicrobiales bacterium
GCGCGGTATCTCGCGCGACAGCGGGCGGTCCTCGGCGACCCATTTGTCGCGGCCGCCATCCAGGATGCGGCAGTCCCGATGGCCGTAGAGCTTGAAGAACCAGAAGGCAGCGGCGGCGTATCGGTTGGCGTGGTCGCCGTAGAGGACCACGGTCGCCTCGGTCGCGATCCCGCACGACGCCAGGAGCGTCTCGAACGCCTCGCGGGTTACGAAATCGCGGATGCTCTGGCACTGGAGGTCGGTGCGCCAGTCCATCCACAGCGCGCCGGGGATGTGCCCGGCATCGTACTGCCGCCGATCGCCGCTCACTTCGACCAGTCGCACGCCAGGATCATCGAGGTGATCCGCTACCCAGGCGGTGTCCACCACGGCGTTGGGATTGGCATAGCCGTCGTTCGCGCCGTTCATCCCCGCAGCGCGCCTCCCGGAACCCTCGCACCCGGTGAGCTGACGATGTCCCCGAGCCAAACCGGGACAGGTCATCGTCCGCAGGCTAGGGCCATCGGCTCGCTCTGCATATCCGGGAAATCCACCGATCGCGCGACGGCGGCGCGAATTAGGGGATTTCCCTTAGTCAACAGTGGCTGGGTTGTGAGGTGGTTCGGGGGCCGGGCCCTGGCTCAGCCCAAGCCGCTGCGCGAAGGCCGCTGCGGCGGCGCGGTTGGGCAGCCCGGTCTTGGCCAGGACACGGCCGATGTGGCTCTCAATCGTCTTTGGACTGACGTAGAGCAGTTCAGCGATCTGCTGGTTGGTGTAGCCGGCTGGCAGCAGGCCGAGCACGTCCCGTTCGCGCTTCGAGAGCCGGGCGAGCAGCGCCAGGTCCTCCGCGGTGACGCTGCCTGACACGCTCGATTGCCCGGCCTGGGCCGTGCCTGCCAGCTGTGCCGCCAGGGCGTCGGCCCGAGCGAGCGCAGGACGCGCCTCCAGCGGCTCGAGGATCGCCCTCGCCGCCGCCAGCCGTCGTCCGGCCTCGCTGGCGTCACCGCGCGCCATCTCCAGTTCGCCGCGGGCCAGCATGACGAGCGCGATCTCGAAAGGCGCGGCACAGGCCTCGGCCAGCGTCAGCGCCACGTCGAGATGCGCGGCGGCCTCGGCATGGCGGCCCGCCAGCGTGTCGAGCTCGCCGAGCAAGCGGTGGGCCGAGAGCAGCTCCAGTGGCTGGCGCGGGTCCGTGGCAAGCCGCATGACCCCCTCTGCTCGCTCGCGGGCGGCGGCGAGGTCGCCGGCCGCGCGGTGGTAGTCGACCCAGGCCAGCGCCTGGCGCGCCTGGCCGATCAGCGCGCCGCTCCAGGCCAGCCAGCGATCGCCCGCGTCCAACCAGCGCCGCGCCGTGGTGAGGTCGCCGTCGATCAGCGCCAGGTGGGCCGCCACGTGTTGCATGCTATGCGCCGTGCGGAAGGGGCTATGTCCCGGCTGGGTCACCGGGCCGGCGGGAAGCCACTCGTTGACCAGCTTCCAACCCAGCGCCCGGTCGCCCTGAGCGAGGGCGACCAGGCCCAGCCAGTAGTCCGCCTCGGCGCGCATGGTGGATGTGCCCTGCTCGCGCAACTCCCCGGCCGTCTCGCGCAGCGCGGACCACTGCCCTTCGATCATCTGGAGCGGCAGTTGCATCGCGCCGGGCAGATCGCCGGCGATCATGCCGGCGCCGCGCCTCCAGGCAGCTTCGGCTTCGGCGACCAGTTGCCGCCGCCGCGCGAGGTTGTCCGTGTCGAAGGTGAGCACCAGCATCTGCAGGATCCTGGCGATCGTCCGCGCCAAGTTGAACTCTTGCCGGTCATTGCGGTACGCGGAGCTGGCCAGTTCGAAGGCTTCGCGGGCCGCGTCGAGGTCGCCGAGCGCGATATGTGAGTTCGCCCAGGCGACGTAGGCGTCACCGTTAATGCTGCTCAGTTCGCTCTCCGAGACGGCCTCGCGGATGTACGGCTCGGCATAGTCCATGGCCTCGCGATAGCGACCTGCCCCGCTTAACCACATCGCTACCGTGGCGCGCTTGTGATGGCGATCGAGGCGCTCGTTCGAGATCGGCTCGAGCTCTCGGATGTGTTCGCGCTCGTCTGGAGACAGCGCCTCGAACGCCTCGACGCCGCGCTGGAACAGGTCGATGCCGTGGTGAATCTCGCCATTCAGGCAGTGCAGTAGCCCGGAATGCCACAGCACCATGGCGGACAGCGCGCGGTCACCGCAGGCCGCTGCGATCCGCCCGGCTTCTGCGAGCTGTTCCAGCCCGGTCACCGGGTTGGAGAGGCGGTGCAGCCGCGCGATGCGAACGAGCAACCAGCCGCGCTGCTGGTCACCGCCCGGTGTTTCGGCGAGCATCTCGGCGGCGGCAGTGAAGCGGCCCACTGCAATTTGCCAGGCGGCCGCGCGATCGGCCCGGTCGCCTGCCCGGATCAGCCACTCTAGCGCGCGCGGATCGCCTGACCGCCGGAAGTGGTTCGCGACGGCGTCGGGATCGGGATCGGCCGCGTCGGCGAGCAGGCTGCCCGCCCGCTGGTGCCAGTATCTCCGGCGCGCCGGCGTGAGCCGGTCGTAGATCACCTGGCGGACCAGCGCGTGGGTGAAACGCGCGCCGCGTCCGTCCGCGGTCTCGCCCATCAAGCGCGCGGCGCTGGCGCGTTCCAGCAGCTCCAGTAGCCCCAGCTCGCTCGTCTCCGCGACCTCGCTCCAGAGCGCCAGCGACACCTCCTCCCCCAGCACCGCGGCGACCGCCATGAGCTGGCGGTCGTCCTCGCTCAATTGCGCCAGCCGCCGCCCGACGATCTGCTCGACCAGCACCGGCGTGCGTGCCGCACCGAGGTTGCCCAGCGTCCAACCCGCCTCCCCCTCGATCAGCACATTGCTCTCTTCGAGCGACTCCAGCAGCTCCGATATAAAGAAGGGAACGCCCTCGGTCCGGCGCTGCAGATACGAGGTCAGGCGCGCTTCGTCGACGGCGGCGAGCTGGTAGCGCGAGCGCACGATCGCCCACAGGTCGTCGCCGGTCAACGGCTGCAGGTTGATGCGCACCGCTGGCGACTCGCGGGCGATCAACGGCAGGATCTGGGACAGGTGATCGCCCGGCTCGACTTCCTCCGTGCGGTAGGTCACCAGCACCAGCAGCGCGTGCTGCCCCGCCTGGCGGGCGACGAAGCGGAGTAGATCCAGGCTTGCCGTGTCAGCCCAGTGCTGGTCTTCGAGCAGCAACACGAGCGGGCGCGCGGCGGCGACCTCCGCCAGGAAACCCTGGACGGCCGCGAAGAGCGCCGCCTGCGTCGCCAGATCCCCGCCGATCTCGCAACGCGCCACCTGCCTCGGGATCGCCGGTAGCTCCCCGCTGGCGACATAGCCGGCGAAGAGCTCGACCCAGGGCGCGTAGGGCCCGGTCTCGGTCAGGTCGTAGCAGCGCCCGGTGAGGACGAGCGCGCCGCGCTCGCGCGTCTGCTGGCACAGCAGTTCGGCGAGCGTCGTCTTCCCGATCCCGGCCTCACCGCCGATCAGCGCGACGGCGCCCCGCCCGGCCATCGCGGAGTTCAGCGCGCCGCGTAATCGCGCCCTCTCGCGATCGCGACCGACGAATGGCAGTGGAGCGCTCATCACCTAGCCTCGCCGTCGCAGAATACGAACATCGACATCAATTGAGTAATGATACTTACCGGCGCGCAGATCCTAACACGGCCCGCCTCCTCCGCTGCAGCTTCGATCATGCAGGCACGATTCCACATGCACTCACCAAAAGCAATAATCTAACGATAGCACAACATGTGATCATGTATGATATTGCATGGCGTGAAAGGAGGGTTCATGAGCGATGAACGTGCGGTCGTGCCAGGTGGTTCGCAGCGCCGTCGGTGGCTCTACGGAGGGTTGATCGGCTGTGGCGCACTCATTGCCGTCTGCCTGGTCCTGGGTATTGCGGTGGCCATTTTTGTCGATGATGACGACGATCCAGACATCGCGTCGGGCTCAGGAGATCGGCAGCCCACGGCGGCAATTGGTGCCACGAGCACGAAAGAGGCGTCGTCAGGTCAGTCCGGCACGGCGGATGAGGCTCCCACCTCTCCTGCTGGCGTGTCCGAATCATCACCCACAGAGGCGCTCGCTCCCACCCCACAGGCAACCGACACTGTTGCCCCTACCGATACCCCCGAGCCCACTCCGACGGCAGAGCCGACCCCTACACCGGGCCGCGTTGGCTCAGGCCGCTCGAATCCCGTACCGCTCGGCGAGGTAGGACAAACAGACGAGTGGGAAGTTCAAGTCCTGGAAGTGCTTCGGGGCGATCTTGCCTGGGAAAGGATCCTGGGAGCCAATCAGTTCAACGATCCAGCCCCCGAGGGCTATGAGTACGTGCTGATCAACGTGCGGGTGAAATACATTGGTGACGAGATAGAAGCACAACGCGTCGATTCATCCTGGTTCCGGTCAACCGGCGACGCGCGTGTCAAGCACTCGAGAGTCTATGTCGTTGAGCCGGAACCGGTGTTAGACGTAGAACTCTTCGCCGGCGCCGAAGCGAGTGGCTGGACTACCGTTCTTGCCCGCCAGGGTGAGGGCAACATGATGGCGATCTTCGAACCTCTCATTTCATTCGAGGAAGGCGACGAATTGTTCTTGGCGCTCGATGAGGGAGCGAATGTTCAACCGCTCGAAGAGCGCCTCGCTGAGGAAAACGACCTCGGGTTTGACCGTCATAACCCCGTGCCCCTTGGGGAGCGTGTCGTCGGCGATACCTGGGAGCTCTGGGTCATCGAGGCAATCCGTGGAGATGAGGCGCTCCGACGGGTCAAGGACGCCAACATGTTCAATGAGGATCCCGCCGAGGGCATGGAGTACGTCATCGTGCGCATCGGTGCGCGAAATGTCAAACCCGATGCCGGATCGGACTCGATCACGGAGTTCTCTTTCAAGGCGACGGGCGATGCCGGACGCGTATATGATCGCCCGACGGTCGTCGATCCCGAACCGGTCCTCGATTACGACGTGTACGCGGGCGGCGAAGTGGATGGCTGGGTGACAGTTCAGGTAGCAGCGGGTGAACAGAACATCAGACTCGTCTATGAGCCATTGTTCTCCCTGACGGCGAAACCGCGCTATTTCGCGCTGGAGTAGGCATTGCGACCCGCCCGGCGCTCCGCTCGGGCGGCACAAAGATTCGCGGAGGCCGGATGCTTCTCGCCAAAGCATCCGGCCTCTTGCTTTGCCCGGGAAGACATAGCTCGACCCATGCAAGTGATACGCTGCTGGTGAAACGTTAAGCGTACGTATGCACCAATGGTCCCGGGGCGCGTACGTTTTCACTCGACTTTCTTGCTGCTCGTCCCGGGCATCACCGATACCAAAGGGCCGTTGTTCGTGCCCGCTTGTCCACGGATACTGGGGAGACAATCCGCCGCGAGGCCGCGCTACGGTGCGCTCGCGGGATGAAGGAGAGAACCGTGGTACAACGCACCGTACGACGCATTCTGCTGGTCGACGATGACCCGGAGTTCGTGGCTCGCGCCGCCGGCATCATCGCTGGCGTGGCCGATTTCCGCGCGGTCGCCGACGCCGAGGCCGCCCTGGTTCAGAACGACCGCTGGCGGCCGGATATGGTCCTGCTTGACGCCCTCTTCGCCAGCGGCGACAGCTTCCAACTGCACGACGCCCTGCGCGAGGCACGCCCAGACGAGCGCTTCGCGATCATCTTCCTGGCCAAGGGCCGCGGCGCCGCTAACCAGATCGAGCCCTTCGGCGACGGCGTCCTTGGCATGCTCCGCCGCGAGCCCGATGACGAGGTCCTGCGCGACGAGGTCGTCAACGCCGTCCACAAGACCGACCGCCTGCTGCTGCGCTCCGCCTAAACCGCCATCCACCCGGGAAATTTGGTTTCGCCCGCGAAACTGCGCCATACTCTAGTGTCTGCCGGCGCCGCCCGGCCGGCGCAGAACGGTGGGGCACGCACGCGGGGAGCGCGAGACCATGGTCTCTCAGGCCGTCGAAGTCATTCAATATCGCAGCCTGATCTATAACCTGGTCACGAAGGACCTCAAGGTTCGCTACAAGAACTCGGTCCTCGGTTTCGTCTGGTCGTTGCTCAACCCACTGCTGATGACGATCGTCTTCACGATCGTCTTCACGCGCCTGCTCGGCCAGACGATCGACCACTTCCCGGTCTTCGTGATGACCGGCCTGCTGGCCTGGAACTGGACCGCGGCCAGCGTCGCCAGCGGCACCAAGTCGCTGATCGAGAACGCGCCGCTGATCACCAAGGTCTACTTCCCGCGCATCGTCCTGCCCGCCTCGGTGGTCTTCTCCAACATGGCCCACTACCTGCTGGCCTTCCCGGTCATCTTCATCTTCATGCTGATCGAGCGCATGCGCTTTACGCCCTGGGTGCTCTATGTCCCGATTATCTGGGCGGTGCAGGCGATCTTCCTGATCGGCCTGACCCTCATCCTGGCGGCGATGTACGTCTACTTCCGCGACACCAGCGTGCTGGTCGAAGTCGGCATCACCGCCTGGTTCTTCCTGACCCCGATCTTCTACCGGGTCCAGGACGTCGCGCCGGAGTACGAGCAGATGATGTACTGGTTCAACCCGATGGCCTCGATCATCGCCGAGCAGCACACCATCCTGTACTACGGCGGCGTGCCCGATCCGCTCTTCATGCTGCGCACGCTGATCCAGAGCCTGGTGCTGGTCGCGATCGGCCTGCTGCTCTTCAACCGCGTCAGCCCGCATCTTGGGGAGCACATCTAATGGCGCTGCGCGAGAACGGCCACTACGCCATCGAGTTTCAGGACGTCTCCCGCCGCTTCATCCTCCACCACGAGCGGCGCTCCTCATTTCAGGACTGGTTCATCGGTCTCTTCCGCCCGCGTGGTCAGGCCGAGGAGTTCTGGGCGCTGCGCAACGTCACGTTCGGCATCCGCCACGGCGAGACCTTCGGCCTGGTCGGCCGCAACGGCGCCGGCAAGTCGACGCTGCTCAAGCTGGTCACGCGCATCCTGGAGCCCACCTCCGGCAAGGTGCGCGTCAACGGCCGCACCTACGCCATGCTGGAACTCGGCGCGGGCTTCCACCCCGAGCTGTCCGGGCGCGACAACATCTTCCTCAATGGCAGCCTCTACGGCTTCTCGCGCAAGGACATGCAGCGCAAGTACGAGGAGATCGTGCGCTTCGCCGAGCTGGAGCGCTTCGTCGACATGCCGGTCAAGCACTACTCCTCCGGCATGTTCGCCCGGCTGGGCTTCGGTATCGCCGTCAATATGGAGCCCGCGATCATGGTGATTGACGAGGTGCTGGCCGTCGGCGACGCCGCCTTCCAGCAAAAGTGCTTCCGGGCGCTCGACGAGCTCAAGGCGCGCGGCACGACGATCCTCTTCGTCTCCCACGACGCCGAGGTCGTGCGCAGCTTCTGCGACCGCGCCGCCCTGCTGGTCGATGGCCACCTGACCGACATTGGTCCGGCCGGCGACGTCGTCGACCACTACGAGCAGATGCTCCACACCGGCGACCAGCCCTTCCGCCTGCTGCGCGTCCGGGCGCTGGACGAGTACCGCTTCGCCACCGAGGAGATCGAGGGCGGCCAGCCACTGCGCCTGGAGGTGCTGCTGCGCGTCCCGGCCGGCCGCGACACCTCCGGCCTGACCCTGCAGATCGACCTGGACCGCATCGGCGGCACTAACCTGTGGTCGACCAGTTGCGCCCTACCCGCCGAGCTGCCGGTCGCCGAGCACGCCCTGCGCCGCGACGAGGACGACGCCCCCGACACCCGCGTCGCCCGCCTGCTGATCGACCGCCTGCCGCTGGGCCGCGGCCAGTTGCGCCTCGTCGCCAGCCTCCACGACCCCGCCGGCCAGCTCATCGACCGCACCGAGACCCTGGTGACCGTTCGCCCCACAAACCTC
>DATGQR010000394.1:0-6333 GCA_035304105.1 Thermomicrobiales bacterium
CTGCGCCGGAGTGGCGTGTGGCCGGTGCTCGCGCTCGATCCGGGGGGCCATCAATGCGGCGCGGCGCTGCGGTTCGTCATCACCGCCGCCCACCACCCAGACGACATCGACGCGGCACTCGACACCCTGGCCGCCGTTCGCCAGCCGCGTAGTGGCCTGTGGTGAATGAATTCCCCTGCCGATATGTGGGCGGATATCGCAGTGAGATGGATCCGCTGCTCAGGTCTCGGGCTCCAGACGGCCGGCGAGCTGGAGGGCGCGCCAGTAGGCGTGGTCGGCGGCGTGGACGAGGGTGTTCTCGAGGCTGCGCTGGATGAGCTCGCCTTCGGCAGAGTGAGCGCCAGCGGCGTGGGCCACGGCTTCAGGCAGGCCGACGGTCAGGGCGACGTGGACGCCGTAGACGGAATGGCGAATCGCCGGGTATCCGGAGGCGCCGGGATTGTTCTTCCAGCGGGCCTGGTTGCCTGGGCTGAACTCGAATGGCTTGCCGACGTCGTGACAGAACGCGCAGGCCCAGAGCAGATCGCGGTCGATACCCAGGTCGCCGTGGACCTGCTCCAGGCCGTCGGCCAATCCCTGGGCCATCCAGGCCACGCCGCGGATATGGTCAGTCTGAGTACCATCGACCAGCGCCGGTGTCTCCGGGTTGCCGGAGGCGCGGATCTCCTCGATGCTGTTGAACTCGCTCTTGCTCAGCGAATAGGCCCAGGCCTCGACTACTAGCCGCCGCAGCTCCTCGTCCCCGATTTGAGCCAGCTCCTCGCGGAAGCTCGCCTCGACCGACGAGCGGTAGGCGCTCAGATCCGTCATCTCGATCCGCTCCTTCCTCTTATCTGAAGATTTCCCCGGTATGGCGGACAGCAGCGCATTGGCGTAGGGGTGCCGGTGGCCAGGGCCAAAGGATGTCAGGCACATACATAGCGCAGTTCTCCATCGGATGATGCGCCGTCCACGCGGATGAGACCCTGCTCGACCAGGTGGAGAAGGTGGGCGCGGACGGTGCCTTCGGCCGCGCGACGGAAACGTGGCACGACATCGGGATAAAGACGATCGGCAATGGCGGAGCTGGTGGCAAGACCGCTGGCGACGGCGTCGTAGATCTCGCGCTCGCGGCTTTGGCGCCGGTCGATGTACCGCTCGATGCGCTCCTGTGGCGCGGTGATGACCGGACCATGTCCCGGGTAGATGACGTCGATCTCGAGTTGGGCGACCCGCCGGAGCGATGCCAGGTACGCGCTCATCGATCCGCGTGGCGGCACGACGGCAACCGTGCCCTGCCCTGAGACCAGGTCTCCCGAGAACAGCGCGCGGCGCTCGGGGTCGTAGAGGCTGACGTGGCCCGGCGCGTGGCCGGGAGTCTCGATGACGCACAAGCAAAAGGAGCCGGCATCGATCGCGTCGCCCTCGCGCAACGGGTTGACCGGGCCGAGCTTGACCGGCTGGTACGCCGGATCGCTCAACTCGCGTGGGTGAATGAATATCTCCGCGCCGAGCGCGGCGCGGATGGCCGGGGCCGCGCCAGCGTGATCCTGATGCGCGTGTGTGAGGATGATGCGCTCGATCGATGCGATCCCGAAATGGGCCAGGGCGCGCATCACCCGCCGGCCACCATCATCCGATCCGGCATCGATCAGGACCGCCGGGGACGTGCCGGCGATGTAGATGTTGGTTGCCTGGCCGCCGGGGTTGGCCACGTTTGGGACACGAACGCGAATGAGATCTGGCCCCAGCTGCTCGCAGCTGCATTCCTCGCTGATCACTGCTCGTCTTTTCCTATCGCCTCCGCTGATCATCGTCGCGCCCCACGGTAACACCTCAAGGCAGCTGCGGGATCTGCCCGCCGCGAGGGGGAGCCTGTCGGGCGCCGCCGAGGGGGAGAGGGCGCCCAACAGACCGTGTGGAGGAGGACCTAGGCGACCCGGTAGGGTGCCAGGACTTCGTAGTTGGGATCGACGCCGATGCCGGGGACGTCGGGCGGGCTGACCGTCCCGTCGTCGTTGAGCGTAAGGGTATGGTGGTAGATCTTGCCCCACATCGGGTCAACGGTGTCGCGGTAGAACTCGAGAATCAGACCATTGGAGATGGCCGCGACCAGATGCACGTGGATGTCTTGTGAGCCGTGCGGCGCGATGTCCAGGTCGTGCGCCTGGGCCAGGGCGGCGACCTTCATGAACTCGGTCACGCCGCCCAGGATCTTGGCATCGGCATTGAGGATCGCCGCGCTCTGGTTGGCGATCAGGTCACGGAAGCCGTAGCGCGTGTACTCGTTCTCACCGGTGGCGATCGGGATGCTGGTGGCGTCGGCCAGCCGCCGGTGCCCCTCATAATCATCGGGGGCGACGGGCTCCTCGAACCAGAAGGGGTCGTACTCCTCGACCCGCTTGGCGAACTGGATTGCCTCGTAGTGGCGGTAAGCGCAGTTGGCGTCGAGCAGCAGCTTGACATCCGGGCCAATCGCCTCGCGGACGGTCTTGACTCGCTCGACATCCTCGCGGATTGACAGCGCGCCAACCTTCATCTTGACTGCCCGGGCGCCCATCTCGACGTTCTCGACCATCTCGGCGGCCAGCTCTTTGAGGCCCTTGCCCTCTTCGTAATAGCCGCCGGCGACGTAGGTCGGGACGCGGTCGCGGTATCCGCCGAGCAGCTTGTAGAGCGGCAGACCGGCGACCTTGGCGCGGATATCCCAGAGCCCAATGTCAATCGCGCTGATCGCCCGGGTGGTCAGCCCGCGGCGACCGGTCAGCTTGGGCACCCAAAGTTTGTGCCAGATGCGCTCGACGTTGATCGGATCCTCGCCGATCAGCAGAGGCGTGAGGTGCTCGACGGTGGCGCGGCCGATGACTCCAGTTGCGCCGAGGCCGATGCCGCAGATGCCCTCGTCCGTCTCGATCTTGACCAGTCCCAGGCCGGTGTGGGTGTAGGTGTGCTTGCCATTGGTGATCGGCTTGGCGCGCGGCCACGAGTACTCCTCGACGCAGACGGATGTGATCTTCACGATTCAGGGTCCTTCCTCTTCCCAATCGGGTCGTTCAGCGGCCCTCGCCGGCCAAATGGGGCGCAGCAACGGCCGGGCCGGTATCCTTCCGGCTTGATTTCGCGTATGTTCCGCCGCTAGCGGCGGGTGCGCAGGCGCGGATCGAGCGCGCTCCGCAGGCCGTCGCCCACCAGGTTGAAGGCCAGCACGGTGACGAAGATCGCGAAGCCGGGCGCGAAGGCGATCCAGGGCGCCGACTCGAGATACTGCGAGCCGGTGCGCAGCATGCCGCCCCACGACGGCGTTGGCGGCTGCACTCCGACGCCCAGGAACGACAGCGAGGCTTCGGTGATGATCGCCGCCGCGATCAGCAGCGTCGACTGGACAATGATCGGCGCGGTGACGTTCGGCAGGATGTGCCGGGTCATGATCCGTATCGATGACGCCCCGATGACGTGCGCGGCCGCGACGTACTCTGTTTCCCGCACCGTCAGCGTTTGGCCACGAGTGAGGCGCGCCATCGCCGGGATCGACACGAAGCCGATCGCAATCATCGCGTTGCGCGCGCTCGGCCCCAGCGAGGCGGTGATTGCCAGCGCCAGGATCAGCGCCGGGAACGCCTGCACGGCATCGACGACGCGCATGACCAGGTTGTCGACCCAGCCTCCGGCATAGCCCGAGACCAGCCCCAGCGTCACCCCCAACGTCACCGCGATCCCGACAGCGATGATGCCGACCTGCAACGACACCCGCGCGCCATGGATGATGCGCGAGAGGACATCGCGTCCGATGTCGTCCGTCCCCAGCGGGTGGGCCAGCGACGGGCCCTGGACGAGCTTCGAGTAGTCCTGGTACGCCGGGTCGTGTGGCGAGATGATGTCCGCCGCCAGCGCGGAGACGATTACCACGGCCAGGATCACCAGCGACGTGCCGACCAGCCGGGTTTCGAGCGTTCGCCTCAGGATCTCGAAGCGGCGGCGCCTGCGCTCCTCGAATGCCATTTCCCCAGCCGTCGGGCGCGCGAGCTCACGGCCCTGACGATCATCGGCCGGCGCTCGTGCCGTCGCGGTGTTCTCGACTCCCTGCATGTTCGCCGCCCCCTCTCGTGCTTGCGTCGCTCCGAACACGATGAAGCGCCTCATCGGTATCGAATCCGTGGATCGACGTAGCCGTATGCCAGATCAGTCAGCAAGTTGGCGAGCAGCACGGCGATCGTCAGCATCAGCACCGCGCCCTGCAGTACCGGGAAGTCGCGGAAGAAGATCGCGTCGACCGTCGTCCGCCCGACGCCGGGGATGCCGAAGACGGTCTCGGTGATGACGGCGCCGTTGACCAGGTTGCCGATCTGCAGGCCGAGGATGGTGATGACCGGTACCATCGCGTTCTTGAGGGCGTGCCGCCAGACAACCAGCCGCTCGCTCAGGCCTCTTGATCGCGCCGTCGTGATGTAGTCCTGGGCCAGCACTTCCAGGAGCGCGGAACGCCCCTGGCGCATGATGACTGCCGAGGAGCCGGTGCCGAGCACGATGGCCGGCATGATTAGAAGCTTCGCGCTTGCCGTGGGATCTTTGAACGGCGAGATGTAGCCGCTGGGCGGCAGCCAGCCGAGCATCAGCGAGAAGACATACATCAAGAGCAGCGCCAGCCAAAAGCTGGGAATTGCCACACCACCCATCGCCAGCAGCGTGCCGAACGCGTCGATCTTGCTGCCCGGCTTCAGCGCCGAGATCACCGCTACCGTGATGCCCAGCGTCGCGCCAAGCGCGAGCCCGGCGAAGCCGTAATACAGCGTCACCGGCAGGCGGCTGAGCAGGATGTCCGACACCGGCTCACGCGTGCGGATTGACGTGCCGAGATCGCCTTGCAAGGTGCGACCCAGCCAGTATCCATACTGGACCCAGATGGGTTCATCCAGGCCGAGTTCTTTTCTCAGGTTCTGATACGTTTCCTCGTCTCCGACGTCCTCTCCCAGCATCGTCAGGGCCGGATCTCCGGGCAGCAAGAAGAGCAGCGAGAAAGAGATGATGCTGATGATGAAGAGGACCGGTACCATCGTGACTAAGCGTCGCAGGGCGTATTCGCGCATTGCCTACCTCTATTCCGAAACCGAGTCGGCGTACGGGTGCCCCGGAGGACTCGACGCTTCCGCCGAGCCCTCCGGGAGGGCGCGCCATCAGGCGCGTTTCAGGCAACCCGCTCGCCGGCCTCGCGGTAGATCACGCCATCGCGCCCGAGTTGCTCGATCTCGTCCAGCGTGTAGCCCAGCTCGAACATGATCTCCATGTTGTGCTGCCCCAGCGTCGGCGCTGCGCGCGTGACCGCGCCGGGCGTCTCCGAGAACTTGATCGGCACGCCGAGCGTCTTCATCCGCCCGATGACCGGGTGGTCGACTTCGACGACCATCTCGCGCGCGATGGCATGCTCGTCGGCCAGCGCTTCGGGAACGGTCTTGATTGGCCCGACCGGGATGCCGGCCTCCTGGAATGCAGCGATCCACTCCTCCGAGGTCCGCTCCAGGAATTTCTCCTGGATCAGCCGGGAAAGTTCGCGGTGGTTCTCCACGCGCGCCGTGGGCGTGGCGAAGCGTGGATCGTCGATCAGGTGGTCCAGCCCGAGCGTGCGGCAGGCGGCCGGCCAGCGGCGGTTCGACGGGCCGATGTTGACCCAGCGGCCGTCGGCGCACTTGAAGGCGCGGTAGGCCGCCCGGCCGCTGCCCTGTGGCTCCGGCACTTCACCGGTGCCCCAGTACTCGGCCGCGCGCCAGGTCAGCCACGAGAGCGGCGTATCCAGCAGCGTCGCCTCGATGTGCTGACCCCGGCCACTCTTCTGGCGGTGGTAGAGCGCGGCGACGATCCCGATGACGCCGTACATCCCGGTGCCGAGGTCGCACACCGGTGTGCCAGCCTTGACCGGCTCGCCGCCCTCGGGATCACCAGTGACGCTCATCAAGCCGCTGAGCCCCTGGGCGATCAGGTCCAGCCCGGCCAGATCGGCGTAGGGGCTGCCCTCGCCGAAGCCGGAGATCGAGCAGTAGATCAGGCGCGGGTTGATCTGGCGCAGCGTCTCGTAGTCGCACCCGAGGCGCTTCATCACACCGGGCCGGAAGTTCTGAACAAGCACGTCGGCCGTCTCGACGAGGCGGTAGAACATCTCTCGACCGCGCTCGTCCTTGAGGTTAACCGCGCAGCCGCGCTTGTTGCGGTTGGCGATCAGAAAGTGGCCGTTCTCACCCTTGTAGGCGGCGAGTCCGCCAGCGGTCCGTTCCTTCGGATCAGGGTTCTCGATCTTGATGACGTCGGCTCCGAGATCGGCCAGGAGGAGTCCACAGAACGGCCCGGCCAGCGCGACCGTGCAGT
>DATGQR010000395.1:0-19233 GCA_035304105.1 Thermomicrobiales bacterium
CTTGAAGCGGGCCTGGCATGAAATCTTCCTTCCTAGACGTTGCCCGATCGCTACTGCGAATCGAGCCAGAGGAGCTCTTCCTGGTAGGACTCCATGTACATGACCTGGATGCCTTTGACGCGCTTGTTGAATGCATAGTTGGCGGGTTGGACCCAGATGTTCCCCCACCAGGCCGTCTCGTGCATCAGCTTCTGGACCTCCTCGTAGATCTCTTGCCGCTCGTCGCGGTCGTAGCTCGCGCGGCCCTTGGCGATCAGGTCCCAGATTTCCGGCTCATCCATGCGGGCATAGGCCGCCGGGCCGTCCGGGGCCCAGGTCAACGTCCAGTGCTGGTCAGGGTCCGGCGGTGACTCGGTGCGCTGGGTCGCCACTTCGAAGTCGTTGGCGCGGCGCACCTGGTCGCCCCAGGCAGCGCGCTCGACGACTTCCACTTCCATGTTGATGTCGATCTCGCCGACCATCTGCTGGATCATCTGGGCCATCTGCTGGTCGGCCTCGCGCGCGATGATTGTGATGCGTGTATTGAGCGGCGTCGGCGCCTGGGACTGCGCTCGCAGCTCTTTGGCCTTCTCGAGGTCGAACGAGTAGTAGGGGATGTCGTCACTGTAGCCGATCGCACCGGGTAGGAGGTTGTGCTTCGCGGCGAAGCCAAGCCCGCCGCCGACGGCCTCGGCGATCGCGTCGCGGTTGATCGCGTACTGCACCGCCTGGCGCAATGGCAGGTCGTTGGCGAATGGTCCCTGGCGGGCGTTGAAGAAGATGCGGTAGAGCGTGCCGCCGCTGGCCGGGTGCTCGATGTACTGCAGGTTCGAGTCGTTCTTGACGGTGTCGATGTCGCGGCCGCGGATGAAGAAGGTGACATCTGCTTCCTGACTGCGCATCTCGATCAGGCGCACCGAGTCATCCGAGACCCAGCGATAGACGACCTCATCGACATAGGGCAGCTGGTTGCCGTTGTCGTCGGTCATCCAGTAATTCTCGTTGCGGCGCACGGTCAGCCGTGATGAGGTGACCCACTCCTGGAAGACGAACGGTCCGCTGCCGACGGCCTCCAGCTCGATGGCCTCCTCGCCCAGTTCCTCGTAGGCGCTTGGGGAGCCGATACCGGTCGTGCGCTGGAAGTCGGAGAGCTCGATCAACAGCGAGCCGGTCGGCGCGGTCAGGTTGATCTGGACGGTGTGCGTGTCGAGGACCTCGGCCGGGTTCGTCTCATCAATGCCTGCCAGCGCATTCTTGGCGAGCGACTGCGGGTGCGTGACCCACATCTCGACGTTCCAGCGGACGGCCTCGGCATCCAGGTCGGTGCCGTCGTGGAACTTGACGCCCTCACGCAGGTGGAAGATTGCGCTGGTTTCGCTGAGCTCCCAGGACTCTGCCAGGTATGGCTGGATCTCCCAGGTGTCGCCGCCGTACCGCCAGGCAAGGAGCCAGTCGTAAGCCGCCTCGAGCGTGGGACCGGTCGTGAACATCGGCCACATCGTGATGAAGTCGTTGGGGTGGACGACGGTCAGCGTCCCACCATACTGCGGCTCTCCATCGTCTGAGGGAGCATCGGAGACTTCCGCGACCTCCGCGTCTTCGGCGTCATCTTCTTCAGTGGCTTCGTCCGCGGCGCTGGCGTCGGTCGTGGCAGTCGGGTCATCGCCTGAACTGGACTCGCCATCGTTGCTACCGCCTCCGCCGTCACCATCGTCATCGTCGTCATCCCCACCGCAGGCGGCGAGCAGGCTCGTCGCGAGCGGCAGGGCCATGCCTGCGAGAACCGATCGCCTGAGGAAGCTCCGTCGTGAATGCAGGCCCTGTAGCACACTGCGTTGATCATCATGCAACTCTGCCATCTGGCTTTCCTCCTACGCTTCCGAACAAACAGCTCGGTACCGCGCTCCCCGGCCCGGCGGCGAAACCGCAATCGCCGTGTTCCGCACATATGGCCGGGCGTGTTCCCCGGAGCGGTCAGCGCCGCGCCTGGCGTCTCCCACTCGATCTCATGCTCAGATGTCCACCTCCGTTCCCACGCCCGCGCAGACGGCGGCCTCGTAGATGCGGGCGGCCAGTGCCATGTCTTGCAAGCCCAGCCCGACCGACTTGAAGAGCGTGATCTCATCCTCGCTCTCCCGGCCCGGCACTTGCCCCAGCACCACCTGGCTCAGCTCGGTGATCTGGTTCCAGTGCAGGTAGCCCGCATCGATCGGCACGAACAGGTCGCCCGCCTCCAGCTGCGCTTGGTCCTTGGACTCGACCACGATGCGCGCGGCCCGCCGCACCACCGTGCTGTCGATCTCGCGCTTCTGCAGCAGGTTGGAGCCGGCCGCCACCACCATCGCCCCATCGGCCAGGCGCTTGCCGTCGAAGACTGGCTCCTTGGCCGTCGTCATCGTCACCACGACGTCTGCGCCAGCGACGGCCTCGTCAGCGGATCCGGCCGGCGTGATCGGGGTCGCGAGTTGCTCCGTCATCCGCGCGCAGAAGGCTTCCAGCCGCTCGCGGTTGAGGTCGTAGACGCGAATCTCCTGGAAGTCACGCGCATTGACCATGCCCTCGAGCATGGCTTTGCCCATCGTGCCGGCGCCGAAGAGCGCGCCCTGGCGGGCATCCTGGCGAGCCATGTGGGCGATGGCGACTGAAGCCACGCCGCCAGTGCGCAGCTCGCCCAGGCGCTGGGCCTGGATGAGGGCTTTGAGCTCGCCGGTGGCGGCGCTGTAGAGCAGGACCAGGAAGCGGATGCCGGAGCGGAAGGCGGTGTAGGTCTTGAGGCCGAGCGCGTCGTGCTGGGGGAGGGCGGCGGGCAGGACGTGGAGGAACTCGCCGCCCAGCTTGATGCGGCTGCGCGGGTTGTTGAAGGCTGTGCCGGTGCCGAACTGGCGGAAGGCGTCCTCGACCGCCTCGGCCGCCTCGGCCATCCCGACCAGCTCGTGGACTTCCTGCTCGCGAATCAGTAACGCCATGTCACTCCTGCTTCCGAGAGGGCGCCGGAACGGGCAGCCGTGCCGGCGCCCGTAGCGCCGTGCCGCTAGCTCGCGTCATCGAGTACGACGGTCGCGGTCGCGATTCCCACAAGGTCCCCGCTGTCGTTGTGGACGGTGATCTTGCATTCGGCCGCGTCGCCCTCGCGGGACAGCACCTCGCCGGTCAACTCGATTTGCGTGCCAGCGTGGATCGGGCGGATGCCCTTGTATTCCAGGCGTGCACCGGGCTTGAGGAGGGCGCCCGGGCCGAAGGCTTGCTCGAGTACTTCCGAGCAGTAGGCGGCAGTGGCGACGCCCATGTTGACCGTGCCGCCGAAGATCGTTCGCTGGGCGAACTCCGGGTCGCTGTGCAGGCTGGCCGAGAGGCGGGGACGCACGCGAGTCAGCTCGGCGTAGTTGTCGATCGCCTCCTGCGACTCCAGCTTGGTCACCACCGGCAGCGGCTGGCCGCTGGACGGCGCCGGTTCCTCGGCCGGCGCCGGACGGGGCGCCTGGCCGGAGGTAGAAGGCTTCGCGCCGCGCCGCCAGATGATCGTGTAGGTGTATTCGACGACTTTCTCGTCGTGCTGGTTGACCGCCTCGGTCTTCCAGGTCATGAACTGGTTGCCGCGTCGCTCGTACTTGTCGATCAGCTCGACGACCGACGTAATCGTGTCCCCAACCCGAATCGGCCGGTAGAAGTGCAATTCGGACTTGGCGTAGGGCGTGGCGCGGTCGCGCTTCTCCTCGGGGGAGGCGTAGCCCTGAGCGTGCATCACCTCATTGCGGCGCAGCGGCGCGCACTTGAAGGCGAAGGTGGGCGGGGCAATGATGCCGCCGAACGGCCCCTGGGCCGCGGCATCCGGATCCAAGTAGAGCGGGTTGTCGTTACGCACGGCGGCGCAGTAGTCGGCGATGCTCTCAGCCGTCACTTCGTAGACGAAGGGCGGCGCCTTGTGGCCGATCTCTGCGACGTCCCACTCGTACATCGGCAGTGATTCGATCTGTTCGAGGGTGAGCGGCTCCTCAAAGATCGATCTCGTTTCAACGCTCGTATCGCTCACGACACTCCTCTTTTCGATCGTTCGCGCGTTGTCAGGCGACTTGCTGTGCTGCGGCACGTGCCTCGGTCAATAGCTGCTCGCGGGCCTCCTTCACTTGTGTCTGGTCGGCGTTCAAGCGCTGCCGGTCGGCGTCCAGCGCCTGGCGGCGCTCGCGGAGCATGCGCCCCAATTCGGCGGGCGCGGGGCCGCCCTGGACGGTGCGCCGGCGAATGTTCTCGGTGGGGTCGAGTGCGTCGCGAATCGCCTCCGGCGTGACGCCCAGCGGGCGGCCGAAGAGCTCCTGCGAGGAGCGCTCGAACATCTCATGGGTCAGCTCGTCTGCGGCCAGGTCGTCGGCGAGAGCCTGCACGACGGTCTTGCCGACGATGTTGTGGGCTTCCCGAAAGGAGATACCGGAGTCGCGGACGATCGTGTCGGCGACTTCGGTCATCGTCCCGTAGCCGGTGCGCGCAAGGTGGAGCATGTGGTCGGCGCGTACCTCCATCGAGCCCAGGGCGCCGGCCAGGACCTCGAGGCAGGCAACCGCGGTCTGACAGGCCTCCATGGCCGGGTCGTTGCCGCCGTCGCTGGCGTCGCTGGCGTCGGTGAACCACGAGCCCTTGATCGCGGCCAGTGCCTGGGTCGCGCTACCGATCAGGTGCCCGGCCTCCTTCTTCACGAATTCCAGCAGGCCGGGGTTCTTCTTCTGCGGCATGATGCTGCTGACGTTGGCGTAGTCGTCGCTGAACTCAACCAGCCCGAACTCGGCGGTGTGCCAGACGAACAGGTCTTCGGCGAGGCGAGCCAGGTGTACGCCCAGGATCGCCAGCGCGCAGGTGGCTTCCTCAGCGTCGTCGCGGGAAGCGACGGCGTCATAGCCGTTCTCGACGAGGCCGTCGAAGCCCAGGCTGCGCGTCGTCTGTGCGCGATCGATGGGGAAGCCGGTTGTGGTCAGCGCAGCCGCTCCGAGCGGGTTGCAGTTGTTGGTGGCGTAGGCGGCGTCGATGCGCCGCGCGTCGCGGGCGAGCACATCGGCGAAGGCTGCGAAGTAGTAGCCCAGGGTGATGGGTTGGGCGTGCTGCGAGTGAGTGTAGCCGGGCATGATGGTTTCGGCATAGCGCTCAGCCAGGTCGAGGACGACGGCGCGGAGATTGTGCAGAGCTTCACGAACATGCAATAAGTCGTTGCGTAAAACGATCCGCCATGTCGTCACGCCCAGATCATTCCGGCTGCGAGCCGTGTGCAGGCGTCCGGCGACGTCCGCGCCGAGCTGGCGCACGAGATGGCGCTCGATGTGGGAGTAGAGGTCTTCGAGGGCGTAGTCGATCTCGATCGCGGACGGCCCCTGCTCGTAGAGTTCGAGCAAGCCCGCGAGGATTCTGGCGCCGTCTTCGCCCGAGATGATCCCCTGGTTGATCAGCATCAGGCAGTGGGCCAGATGCACTTGCATCTGCGGTTCGAAGGCCACGGCAAACTGCTGGCGGATCTTCGGGCCGGTGACGTGCTCGACGAGGATCGCGGACGGATCCTTGGAGAGTCGCTCGCGAAGCTGCACACTTGGCTCCACATTTCGTTGCATGAGATAATCCCTTCCAGGCCGGAATAGAGCGGCTGGAATCCGGCACTGTCGTCGGTCACGTCGCTGGGTGCGCAAATGTTAGCGCTAACATGTCGTGTTGCCGTACTATAGGAGCAGACCTGAATAGCTGTCAATACCTGATCCGTAATCCCTGCGAGGTGCGGCCCGCAGGGCCGGTAAGCGCACCCTTATCACGATCCTGCGACGCGCGGACCGACGGGCCGCTTGTTCATTGCGCGATAGGTGGTTAGCGTGAGGCAAAGAATTACGATCGCCGACGTCGCCCGTGAAGCCGGTGTTTCCACCCAGACTGTTTCGCGTGTCGTCAACAATAAGGACTCCGTGCGTCCGGAGACGCGCCGGGCCGTGCTTGAGGTCATCGAACGCCTCGGCTACCAGCCGAACTCGGTCGCACGCAGCCTGGCCACCAACCGCACCCTGACGCTGGGGGTGGTCGTCTCGGACATTAGCAATCCCTATTTCGCCGACGTCGTGCGCGGGGCCGAGGATGCAGCTCGGGAGCGTGGCTACCACGTCTTTCTCTGCAATACCGATCAGGATCTCCAGCGCGAGGTCGAGGCTATTCGCGCCCTTCAGGGGCGCCAGGTGGACGGCGTCGTCCTGTGCTCCCCGCGCCTGCCGGAGGAGGAGCTGATGGAGCTCTTCCAGGGCCGGCAGGAGTTCGTGCTGGTTGGGCGGGAGTGGATTGAGAACGCCGTCGGGTCAGTGCGCTCCGATAGTGCCGGCGGCGTGGGTCTGGTGGTCGAGCACATGGTCACTCGCGGACTCCGCAAGCTCGCCTTCGCGGCCGGGCGTCCCGGTGGGCCAGGACACCGCATCCGCCTGGCCGGCTTCAAGGAGGCGATTCGGGCCGCTGGCCTCGACATCGAGTCGGCGGTCATTCTGCCGTGCGCGACCGGGCACGCCGGTGGCTACCAGGCGGCCAGCGAACTGATCGAGAAGCATCCCGACGTTGAGGGCTTGATTTGCTTCAATGACCTGGTCGCCATCGGAGCGCTGCGCGCCTGTGTTGAACACGGCGTGCGCGTGCCGGAGGAGCTTGCGGTTGCCGGCATCGGCGACATCGCGCTGGCGAGTCTCGTCCAGCCACAGCTGACGACGGTCAGCCACCCCCGGCACGGCCTCGGCGTACAGGCTGTCTCGATGCTCATCGACCACCTGAGCGGCAAGGAGCATGAGCGCGAGATTTTGCTGAAGCCCGAGCTGATCGTGCGCGCGAGCGCTCCCTAGCGCTGCGGCGTTGGGGAGGGCCACGGCCGGCTGCGTGGGGCCGGCCGTGGGTTGGCCCAGCGTATCCGTGACTCGGCGGGTCAGGCCACTTCTCTGGCGGCTGCTTCGGTCTCGGGGAGGTCGATCATGACGGCCTCGGGCGACTCGACCTCGACGGCGGCCGGCGCGCGACGGAGGAGGGTCAGCGCTACCAGCAGCGCGCCAGCGATGAGCGCCGCGCCAGCGAGGAAGGCGAGCTGGTAGCCCTCGGTCAGGGCCGCCGCGTTGGGCGCGCCGCTCGCCAGCAGCTCGTCGGTGCGCGTCGTGGCCAGGGTCGTCATGATCGCGATGCTGAACGCGCCGCCCATTTGCTGGGCGGTGTTGATCAGCCCGGACGCCAGGCCGGAGTCCTCGCGCGTCGCGCCGGACATCGCCAGGGTCATCAACGCCGGGAACGCCAGACCCGCGCCGACGCCCATCAGCAGCATCGCCGGCAGGAGGTCCACCAGGTAGCTGGCGTCGGTCGGGACGCGCGCCATCAAGGCCAGCGCCGCGCCGATGAAGGCCAGCGCCGGCAGCAAGACGCGCCCGGCCCCGAAGCGGTTCGTCAGTCGCGCCGAGAAGCCCAGCGAGAGCACGCCGATCGCCAGCGCCACCGGCAAGAAGGCCAACCCGATCTCGAGCGCGCCGTACCCGCGCACGCGTTCGAGATAGAGCGCGCCCAGGAAGAACATGCCGAGCGGGCCAGCCATCATCAGCGTCTGGGCCAGGTTGGCCCCGGAGACAGCGCGGGAGCGGAAGATGCCCAGCCGGAGCAGCGGACGGGCGGCGCTGGCCTGGCGCGCCACAAAGCCGGCCAGCAGCGCCAGCGAGAGGGCGCCCAGCCCCAGCGTCTGGGTGGATGTCCAGCCGGCTTCAGCGGCCTCGACGATCGTGTAGACGCCCAGCATCAGGGCGGCCGTCACGAGCGCCGCCCCGGCGATATCGGCGCCAGCGGCCAGGCCGATGCCCTGGTCAGACTCAACCAGCCGGATGGCCAGCAGCAGCGCGGCGAGGCCGATCGGCAGGTTGACGAAGAAGATCCAGTGCCAGCTGAACGTCTCGGTCAGCACGCCGCCGGCCAGCAGGCCGACCGCGCCACCGGCCGAGGCCACGAAGCTGTAGATGCCGATCGCCTTGGCGCGCTCGCGCGGCTCGGGGAACATCGTGACGAGCATGCCGAGGATGACCGACGAGGTCATCGCCCCGCCGACGCCCTGGACGAAGCGCGCGCCGACCAGCATCTCCTGGCTGCTGGCCAGGCCGCAGAGTAGCGAGGCCAGCGTGAAGACCGTCAGGCCGGACAAGAACATGCGCTTGCGGCCGATCAGGTCACCCAGGCGTCCGGCCAGCAGGAGCAGGCCGCCGAAGGCGATCAGGTAGGCGTTGACGACCCAGGCAAGGCTCGCCTGCGAGAAGCCCAGATCGTCCTGGATGGACGGGAGCGCCACGTTGACGATCGTCCCGTCGAGAATGATCATCAGCATCCCGGCGCACAGTACGATGAGCGCCAGCCAGCGGGATTGCGGCGTCGCTGCCGCGGTTCGACTCATGCATTGGTCCCTTCATCGAAGCCGAATCCGTCGCTCTGCGGAGTGACTTCGGCTGCGTCGTCCGAAGCCTCGTCATAGCCGCAGGTCGCGTCGAGCGGATTGCTCATGCTCGATTCCTCCTCGCTTCGCTTGCTTACGCTGATTGCCGGCCAAAGGGGTGGGCTGCGTCCCGCTGGACCACAACCTCGTGGCAGCGGAGCCCGACCGCTTCAGCGGCGTCGGGATTGATCTCGCCTGGAGCGCGCCAGGCCTGGCTTGGCCTCCTTCCTATCCGTAGCGGGCGAACCCTCTCGATGATCTAGGTTCACCGCTTAACTCGTTCACTGGTGAACTGAAACGCGCGGCGCGAAGGATTATTCCGGGTAGCGGCGAGGCCGTCCGGGGGCCGTCGAAGGCGATTGGATCGAGGCGCTGCCGGGTGCGGAGGGCGCAGGGCAGGGCAGTCCCGCAGGGCCGATGGCGTTGGTGAGGGATCGGGTCAGTCGATGAGGGTGTCCGGGTCTCCGACGAGGCGGGCCAGGGCCTCGCGCTCGTCCGGAGTCAACTTGCGGCACTGCTCGAGGATCAGGCGTTCCTGGAGCGGCAGGACGGCGTCGAGGAGCTCGCGGCCGGCCGCAGTGAGGGCGACCGAGTAGGCGCGGCCTTCGGGCGCGCGCTCGACCAAGCCGGCCGCCTCCATCTTGTCGAGCAGCTGGGAGACGTTGGCCTTGCTGTGGCCGGTGCGCTCGGCCAGTTCCTGCTGAGAGAGGCCCTCGACGGCGCCGATGTGCATGAGCAGTTTGAGTTGGCCGGTATTCAGCTGGTGGCGGCGCAGCACGCTATCGAGTTCGCGCTGGGTTCGTTCAACCAGCCGTGCCATGTCCATCCAGGCTGCCAGGGTGGGATGGCGCTGATCGCCGGCAGCGCTCGTGTCTTGGTCGTCGCGCTCGCATTTCATGGGCCTAGTATCGTCAGCCCATCAGCGAGGCGTCAAGCGACGCCGGCGGGCACCGCTTCTGCGATCTCGACGAGTCCCGTTTGGGCGACGACTTCGAACGTCTCGCAGACGACCGGGCTGCCGATCACGCACGACGCGAAGGCAAGCTGGCGTCGCAGGTAGGCATTCAGCTCCGACTCCGCCAGCGCCTGCGGGGTCTCCCAGAAGCTCACGGTCATCACCTTGCCGGTCGACCGGTCGAGCAGGCCGACGAAGCCGAGGTTGCCCGGCTGCTCGGCCGCGTGTTCCGCCAGGGCCTCCCCAAGCTGGCGAAGCTCATCATATGCCTCGACGCGCCGTGGATCCGCCTGGGCGCTCACTACACGCGCGTACATGGTTCTCTCTCCCGTCAGTGACGTGGAATCCTTCTACGCCTCATCGGGCGCCGCGCGCAGCAGGACGAGTGATCGGCCGCATAGCTCGATCGGTCGTTCTGGCTGGATGCGGCGTGGGCTCTGCTTCGTTGTGGGCGTCTCCTCGCGCCCGGTGTCGAGCAGTACCTCCCATTCCTGTACCCCTACCACCCCGGGAATCCTGAATGTCACCGGGTCGTGGTGGGCGTTGAGCATGATGAAGAGCGTATCGTCGCGTTGTGGGCAGCCGCGCTCGTCCAGCTCATCCAGTCCTTCGGCGGGCAGGACCGCGCCCAGGCTGCGGACCCAGGCGGTCGACCAGTCCTCGGGTGCCATCTCGCTGCCGTCGGGACGCAGCCAGATGATGTCGGGTGGCCCATCCGGCGCGTTGACCGGCGCGCCGCGAAAGTAGGTTGTTCGCCGCAGGCTCGGGTGCGCGCGGCGCAGCGCGATCATCTGGCGGGTGAAGTCGAGGAGCGCCTGCTCGCGCTCGTCGAGACGCCAGTCGTACCAGGAGATCTCGTTGTCCTGGCAGTAGGCGTTGTTGTTGCCGCGCTGGGTGCGGCCGATCTCGTCGCCGCCCAGGATCATGGGGACGCCCTGGGAGAGCAGCAGCGTCGCCAGCAGGTTGCGCTTCTGGCGCTCGCGCAGCGCCAGGATATGCCGATCATTGGTGGGACCTTCGACGCCGTGGTTCCAGGAGTAGTTCTCGTCGATGCCATCGCGGTTGCCCTCGTGGTTGGCCTCGTTGTGCTTGTGGTTGTAGGAAACGAGGTCCTCCAGCGTGAAGCCGTCGTGCGAGGTGACGAAGTTGATGCTGGCCAGCGGGCCGCGCCCGTCATCGCCGAACAGGTCGCTGCTGCCGGTCAGCCGGTAGGCCAGGTCGTCGGTGTAGCTCTCGTCGCCGCGCCAGAAGCGGCGCACCGTATCGCGATACTGGCCATTCCACTCATGCCAGAGCAGCGGGAAATTGCCGACCTGATAACCGCCCTCGCCGACGTCCCAGGGCTCGGCGATCAGCTTGACCTTCGAGATGACCGGATCCTGATGAATGGCGCTCAGGAAGGGCGCGAGCCGGTCGACCTCGTGCAACTGGCGTGCCAACGCCGACGCCAGGTCGAAGCGGAAGCCGTCGACATGCATCTCTTCGACCCAGTAGCGTAGCGAGTCCATGATCATCTGTAGCACCTGGGGGTGGCGCGCGTTGAGCGTGTTGCCCGTGCCGGTGTAGTCGACATAGTAGCGCTCGCGACGCGGAGCCAGCCGGTAGTATGTCGGATTGTCGATGCCCCGGAAGCTGATCGTCGGGCCGAACTCGTTGCCTTCGCAGGAGTGATTGTAGACCACATCGAGGATGACCTCGAGCCCGGCGCGGTGCAGCGCCTTGACCATCTCTTTGAACTCACGCACGGCCGCGCACGGGTCGGTGGCGGCCGCGTAGCGCTCCTCGGGCGCGAAGAAGCCGAGCGTGTTGTAGCCCCAGTAGTTGACCAGGCCGTGCCGGACCAGGTGGTACTCGTCGACGATGGCGTGGACTGGCAGTAATTCGACGGCGGTGACGCCGAGGGATGTGAGGTAGTCGATCGCGGCCGGGTGGGCTAGGCCGGCGTAGGTGCCGCGCAGCTCCGGGGGAATGTCCGGGTGCTGCATAGTGAAGCCTTTGACGTGCATCTCGTAGATGATCGTCTCGCTCCAGGGATGATGGAGGAGTTCGTCGCCTTCCCAGTCGAAGCGCGGGTCGATCACGACACAGCGCGGCACGCCCGCGGCGGAGTCCCGGTTGTCGAAGGAGAGGTCCATGTCCTCATGGCCGAGGGTGTAGCCCCAGACTGGCGCCGACCAATCCAACTGGCCGGTGATCGCCCGGGCATAGGGATCGACCAGCAGCTTGTTGCGGTTGAAGCGCAGGCCGGCGGCCGGTTCGTAAGGGCCGTCGACGCGGAAGCCGTACTCCTGGCCCGGGCCGATGCCCGGCACGTAGCCGTGCCAGACGAACTGGCTCCCGCGGAACAGCGGCAGGCGCTGCTCGACGCCGTCGGTGAACAGGCAGAGTTCGACAGCGGTGGCGTGCTCCGAGTAGATCGCGAAGTTGACGCCCTCGCCATCCCAGGTCGCACCCAGTGGCGACGGCTGCCCCGGCCGGATCTCGCGCATCTCACGAACTCCTCATCCCAGGCGGCTTTGCCTGGCGGGGCGCGGCCGGATCGCTTCGGCCGCGCTCGGTCTCCGCTGCTGGTGAGTCAGGTCGATGGCGCCAGCGCAACGCCCTTGCCCCCGCGCTGGCGCATGGCCTTTGCACCACCCCATGCTGACTGTACCAACTGCCCTATGCCAACCGCGTATCGACCGCGACAGCGGCATCACAATCAAGTAGCAGTTCCAGGCTCGCGATCCGGCACGCAATTGTCGCATCGCGCGCTCCCGTGCGACGCGTCCGTCGCGCTCCCCGGCGCACACTGCGGGCAGTGAGGCTCGCGGCTGTGAAGGGAGGGCGCCATGCGCGCGGGAGCGACGGCTGCGGGAGTGCTCGGATTGCTCGCGGGAGCGCTGCTGCTCAACCGGCATCTGGGGCGCCGCTGGGGCGCGACCGGTGTGGAAGCAGGCGGCCCGCTGCCCGGCGACGAAGTGATCGCCGATCCGATCTGGCAGACGACGCACGCGATCACGATCCGGGCGGCCCCGGCGGAGGTTTGGCCCTGGCTGGTGCAGATGGGCATCACCCGCGGCGGCTGGTACCTCTCCGAGCGGCTCGACCGGCTGGTCTGGCGGATCGAGAACCCGAGCGTCGACCGGATCGTGCCGGAACTGCAGAGGCTCGCCGCTGGTGACGTGATTCCCGACAGCGTCAACGGCACGGCCCACTTTCGGGTCGTCGAACTCAAACCGGAGCGGGCGTTGATCTTGCACTCCCGCCGGCACCCGGCGACGGGCGTCTGGCCGGATCTCTCGGGCGACGACCCTGGCCTGTACCTGGACTTCTCATGGGCGTTCGTCCTGCGCGATCTGGGCGACGGTACGACCCGGCTGTTGCTGCGCACGCGCGCGGCGATCATGGACGGGTCGACGCCTGCGCCGGCCTGGATGCGCGTGATGCTGCCGCTAGCCGACTTCGCAGACTTCATCTACACCCGCCAGATGTTGCGCGGCATCCGCTGGAGGGTCGAGCGCGCCTGCCGTAGCGGGGCGTGCTAGTCTGAGGCTCGTTTCCGGCAATCTGCCCTGAGCCGAAGGAGTTGAGCGTGAGGGCACAGGACGCGTATATCTCGCAATTCCGGACGATGACCGACGAGGTGACGGCAATGTTCGACGACGTCCCGGACGAGTTGCTCTATAAGCGGCCGGGGCCGTCGCAAAATCCGATCGGCTGGAACTACTGGCACTTCCTCCGCATCTGGGACAGCGGGCTGCACTCGATCATCGGCGGCAAGGACCTGAAGGAGCAGACGTGGTGGCGCGGCGGCTTCGCCGAGCAGAGCGGCTACGACCCGGCCGGGCTGGGTGGCCGCGGCGGCGGCACCGGGATGGGCTATACCGATGCCGAGGTCGACGCCGTCCAGGTGCCGCTGGAGATCATCCAGGCCTACCATCGCCAGCTGCTGGCCGAGACGGAAGAGTACCTGCGCTCCGCCGATGATGAGGAACTGAACCGCGTCGTGCCCTACTGGGCTGGCGAGACGACCTGCGCCAAGATGGTCGAGCAGGCTATCCGCAACTGCTGGATGCACTACGGCGAGATGCGCTACGCCAAGGGCATCCTCGGTCGCCCCGACGCGAGCTATCCGGGACGGTGAGCCTGACCGGGTCTTGACGAGCCGGGATGGGGGCATCCCACTCAGGGATGACGGGCATGCAGCCGGGCTTGAGCCCAAGCGGAGTCGCTTCAAAGGGCAGCGTTTACCACCGCGCCCGGCTGAGAACACCCGGGGCGCAGTCGAGGGAATCAAGCGAAGGGCGTGATGATTCACGCCCCTGCGGCAGCATGCCGGCGTCGGGAGGGCCGGTCGGCTTAGTAGCCCTCGATGAGCATCTTGAGCTTGAGCTGGCGGGCGCGCTGGGCGTGCTCGATGGCCAGGCGCTCGGCGCGGGCGGAGTCGCCGGAGCGCATCGCGTCGCAGATCTCGCGGTGCTCGCGGACGGCGTCGGTGCCGCGGCCGGGGTAGGTGAAGATCGTGTCGCTGAAGCGCTGGACGCCGTGCTCGACCTGCTCCATGAAGCGATTCAGATAAGTGTTGTTGGCCGCCTGGCGGATCGTGCGGTGAAACTGCAGGTTGAGGTCGGCCACACGCTCAACGTCCTCGACGGCTGCCGCCTCCTCCATCTCCTCCAGGAGCGCGTCGATGCGCTCCCACTGCGCCGCCGACATGCGCGTGGTCGCCAGGCGCGCCGCCAGGCCGTCGAGCACTTCGCGCACGAGGTAGAGCGCCAGGACGTCGTCGGTGGTCAGGGCGGCGACGCGCGCGCCCTGGTTGGGGGCGGCCTCGATCAAGCCTTCCGAGCGCAGGATCTGGAGCGCCTCGCGCACCGGCGTGCGGCTGACGCCGAAGTAACGCGCCAGCTCTTCCTCGCGCAGCCAGGTGCCGGGCGTGAGCTGGCTGTCAAGGATCGCGTCGCGTAGCGTCTCGCGAACCACATCGGCGGCCCGGGGGTGATGGGCGTTGCGTTCCTTGAAGCCGTTGAGCGCGTCGAGGCTTGCAGCGATGTCCGAGATTGCCAAAGTAGATGCCTTCCAAAATCGAAGCCGATCGCGGCGTCGGCGCCGCGATCACGAACGTCGAATCCCACCCATATCACATG
This sequence comes from Thermomicrobiales bacterium, assembly GCA_035304105.1. GTDB lineage: Bacteria > Chloroflexota > Chloroflexia > Thermomicrobiales > CFX8 > JAUIIK01. The sequence continues at coordinate 14,513 of DATGQR010000395.1, forward strand.
GATAGAACGTCTGTCTCCAACGCCGGTCGTGTGTCGGCGTAGGTGGATCGCCGCTGAGACCGCCGCCGAGACGTATGTATCGGGGCCAACCGGGCGCCACAGCGAGCGCGCTTGTTCGGGCGCCTGCCACTATACCCGATCCCTTCAGGTCAGCAGAGGCGCGTCGGCGGTGCCGAGGTCCGGAACGCGGCAATCGAGCGGCAGGCCGAGACACATTTCGTCGCCAGTCTGTATACAACATGTTGACAAGCTGTCGCCCGGTATGTGAGTATCGCGCAATCGACCACAGCACGTCTGGGAAGCGAGAGGAAGCGCGATGCGCATCGCCACCTTCGATGAGGGACGTATAGGCGTAGTCGCCAATGACGACACCATCATCGACGTGACGGACCTCCTGGAGCAGTACGACCCGATTGAGCAGGCCGACATGCTCCCGGATTTGATTACCCATTTCGAGGAACTGAGGCCCGAGCTGGAGAGCAGGATCAGCGCGGGCGGCGGCAAGCCGCTCGCTGACGTCAAGCTCCAATCCCCGCTCACCCGGCCCACCAAGATCATCTGCATGATCGGCAACTTCCGCGAGGGCACCGACCGCCCGATTCAGATCCTTGACTTCTTCTTCAAATCTCCCGAAGCGATCGTCGGCGATGGCGATACCGTCATCCTGCCGCCGCACGATGCTTCGATCTTCCACCACGAGGCCGAGATCGCGGTGGTGATGGGGCGCGAGTGCAAGGACTTGAGCGAAGACGAGGTGATGGACGCCATCTTCGGCTACACCGTCTACAACGACGTCTCGGCGCGCGGGCTCGGGCGCGACACGATCTCCAGCTTCCTGGGCAAGTCCTTCGACACCTTCGCCGGCTTCGGGCCGTGGATCGTGACCAGGGACGAGATCGAGGATCCCTACGACCTGCAGATCACCGTCGACGTCAACGGCGAGCGGCGTCAGGACTACTCGACCAGCGACATCGAGCGCACCTATCCCGACTTCATCAGCTACATCTCGTCGGTCATGACCCTGCACCCGGGCGACGTGATTTGCTGCGGGACGAACCACCAGGGGCTCGGCGCGATGCAGGACGGTGACGAAGTCGTGACCGCGATCTCCGGCATCGGCGCCTTCACCCTGTATGTGCAGGACGACCTGAAGCGCGAGTGGGAGCGCGGCATCGACCGCGCCATGGCCGAGCGCGTGCGCACGCAGGTGGACCGGCCGGCCGTGCCGTCGAGTGGAGGGAACAACTCATGAGGCTGCTGCTGACGAGCGACAACCGCATCGCGGTCGAGCAGGACGGGGGCGTCTACGACGTCTCATCGGTGTTCGACGACATCCGCTACCGCACCTCGGCCGACCGCATGCCGCGCGTGCTGGGCGTCTTCCTGGATCGCCGCGAGCAGATCGAGCAGGCGGTCGCCTCCGGCGAGCCGATCCAGGTCTCCGGTCTCCAGGCGCCGGTACCGCGCCCGCCCAAGCTGATCGCCGCGTTCGGCAACTATCGCGAGGGCACCGACCGGGAGCGCCAGGAGCAGGACATGTTCCTGTTGAGCCCCGATTCGGTCCTCGGCCCGGGCGGCACGGTGGTGTTGCCGAATCACCCGGCGACGATCTTCCACCACGAGGCGGAGCTGGCGCTGGTCATTGGGCGGCGCTGCAAGGATCTGCCGGCCGACGAGCGCGCGCTGGACGCGCTGGCCGGCTACACCTGCGGCATCGACGTCTCCGGCCGGGGCCTGGGCCGGCGCGGGCCGAGCCGCATCGGCAAGTCCTTCGACACCTTCACGCCGCTCGGGCCGGCGATCGTGACGACCGACGAGATCGCCGATCCGAATAACCTGCGGGTCACACTCTCGGTCAATGACGAACTGCGGCAGGACTTCAACACCAGCGACATGGAGTACAACGTGCCGGAGGTGCTGTCCTTCCTGACCGGCTACATGACGCTGGTGCCGGGCGACGTGATCCTGACCGGCACGAACCACCAGGGGCTTGGGGCGCTCCAGGATGGTGACCACGTGCGCATGGAGATCGAGAACGTCGGCGTGCTGGAGGTCGATGTTCGCGATCCGCAGAAGCGTGAATGGCCGCGCGGCGTTGATCAGGAGTTTGCGAATCGCGTGCGCGGGAGTGTGAGGGCCTAGCCCGGCGCGCCGGCTAGTTGAATGTGTGCCCGGCGCATCGTTGTCCCTGACGCCGTATGGAGGAGGAACCATGGCGACCAACCGAAAACCTGAGACGCTGCTGACGCAGATCGTAGAGATGACTGTCAACCGCCGAGGCTTTCTCAAGCGGGTGGCCGGCGGCGTCGGCTTGATGACGCTGCCGGGGTTGCTCGCTGCTTGCGGCGACGATGACGACGATGATGACGATGATACGGGCGGCGACGAGCCGACGGCGACCACCGACGCCGGCGGTGATGAGCCAACCGAAGCCGACGGCGACGAGGCGACCGAGGCTGACGGCGGCGACGAAGCGACCGAAGCCGACGGCGAAGACGAAGAGGCGACCGAAGCCCCAGCCGACGAGCCGACCGAAGAAGAGGACGAGGGCGCTGGTGGCGACGATGCTGGCGAGGGCCGGCGTGGCGGGCGCCTCGTCATCGCGAACGCCGGCCAGCCGACCTCGCTCGACATTCACCAGCCGGCTGGCGGCCGCACGCCGCAGCTGATCGGCTGGCACATGTTCGAAACGCTGTTCACCTGGGACGCCGAGTATGCCCTGGCGCCTCAGCTGGCGGCATCCTACGAAGCCAACGATGAGGCGACCGTCCATACGATCAAGATCCGCCAGGGCGTGCCCTTCCACAACGGCGAAGAGCTGGTGGCGGCAGATGTCGTCGCTTCGCTGAATCGCTGGGCGGAGCTGAGCCCGCTGGGCGAGCTGCTGTACGCGTCGCTCGAAGAGCTCGTCGAGATTGACGACTACACGATCGAGTTCCGGATGTCGAGCCCGATCGGCACGGTTCCGCAGTTGCTGGCGCGCGGCGGCCAGGGCGCGGCGATCTACCCGGCCAGCGTGGTCGAAGCGTCGGGGACTGACTTCATCGGGGAGTACATCGGCACCGGCCCCTACCAGTTCACCGAGTTCCAGGCGGACCGCTACACGCTGCTGACGCGCTTCGAGGACTATGTCGGCCCCGAGGGCGAGCCGAGCGGCTATGCCGGCAAGCGCAACGCCTACCTCGATGAGCTCGAATTCCGGCCGGTGCCGGATGAGGCGGCGCGCGTGGCCGGCTTCCAGGCCGGGGACTACCACTACCTGGAGGAACTGATCGCCGACCAGATCGACCAGATGCGCCAGGACGAGAACCTGCGGGTCGACATCCTGCCGCCGCGCAGCTACGGCTACATCGGCCTGAACCACGCGCAGGGGCTGATGAGCGACATTCGCATTCGCAAGGCTGTCCAGGCGTGCATGAACATCGAGCCGCAGGGACTGGCCTCGCACGGCGAGGGCTACTTCGAACTGGGCCCCGGCATCATGCTGCCAGTCACGGTCTGGGATTCCGACGCCGGCTCGGAGTACTACAACATGAACGACCCCGAGCTAGCTCGCCAGCTGTTGGAGGAGGCCGGATACGACGGCACCCCGGTTCGCTGGCTGACGACGCAGGACGACCTGGGCGACTACAACTCCGCCGAGGTCTGCCGCCAGCAGCTCGAAGAGGCCGGCTTCAACGTCGAGTTGATCGTGCTCGACGAGGCCACGCTTGCGACGACGCGCAACAACAAGGAAGGCTGGGATGCCTGGAACGGCGCGTTCATCTTGCGCACCGACCCGACGCTCTTGCCCTTCCTCTCCTCGTGTGACTACTCCGGCTGGTGGTGCTCGCCCGAGAAGGAGGCCGCGTTCGAGCGGCTGCTGACCGAAATCGACTTCGACGCGCGCTTTGAAGCGTTCGAGGAGCTGCAGCGCCTCTTCTATGAAGAGGTAGGCGGCATCAAGCAGCAGGACAACTACGGCATCATGGCCGTGCGGGCCGAGGTGCAGAACTTCGGGCCGGACACGACGCTCTTCGAGCTCGAACCTGAGTTCACCAACTGCTGGCTCGAAGGCTAGAAAGGCCGCTGAGGAGCGGGGCCCGCCCCGCTCCTCATCCCCTTATGCAACACAAAATCGTGTAAGTTACTAGTACGGACCAAACGGTGAAACAGAACCCGCATCTGCGGTGCAAGCTCATGCTACGCGGAGACGGTAGGGACCACCTATGACCGCCTATATCATTCGCCGCTTGTTGCTGATGATCCCGGTGCTGGTGATCGTTGCGATCATCATTTTCTCTTTGATCCACATCACCCCGGGTGACCCGGCGGCCGTCATGGCCGGAGAAGAGGCCACCGCCGAGCAGGTCGAGGAAATGCGCGAGCGGCTGGGCTTGAATGAGCCGATCCATATCCAGTTCATCAACTGGACCGTCGATGCCATCCGCCTCGACCTGGGCGATTCGCTCTTCCTGCGCGAGCCGGTCACCAAGTCGATGCTGGATCGCGTCCAGCCGACTTTCTTGCTGACGGTCTACTCGCTGACGATCTCGGTGCTGATTGCCGTGCCTACCGGCGTGATCGCCGCGGTCAAGCGCAATTCGTTCATTGACCGCCTCTTCATGGTGATGGCGATTAGCGGAGCGGCGATCCCTAACTTCTTCTTTGGGATCCTGCTCATCCTGCTGTTCGCGGTCGTGCTGGGCTGGTTACCCGCCGGCGGATACATCGACATTCAG
>DATGQR010000396.1:0-5261 GCA_035304105.1 Thermomicrobiales bacterium
TGAACCACACCGCCACGTCGCCAGCGACGATGACCGGACGCCCGCCGGTTTCGATGACGACCATCTGCATGCCGTCCGTGTGGCCCGGCGCTGGAACGAGCCGGAGCCCGGGCAGCAGCTCGTGCTCGCCGTCGACCGGCGCGTACTGCACGCCGGGCGCGTCGACCCACTCGCGCAGGGTGTAGCCCTCCTGGTTGCGCGCGTCCTCAAGCTCCCGGCGCTGGACGTAGATCGGCTTGCCGGCGAAGAGGTGGTTGCCGCCGCAGTGGTCGGCGTGCAGGTGGGTGTTGACGACGATGTCGACGCTGGCGAGGTCGAAGTCCTGCTCGTTCAGTGGATGGAGGCGGGGCTCCAGCTCGGCGGCGAACGGGTGCAGCTCGGTCATGCCGGTGTCGACCAGCACGCGCGCGTCGGGATGGTCGATGACGTGCACGTAGAGCGGCATCGGCTCGCCAGCGGCGGTCAGGTCGGCGACGAGGATTGGGGTGATCGTGATCGAGGTGGGGGAGTTCATCGTGTATCACCGGCCGTGGTGGCGATTGAAATGTGAATCAAGTCGATCTCCTTTACCGGTTACTGGCTTGGGGTGACTGAGAGCACTGCCCGGCGCACCGGCCAGGCAGTGTCGTTGGTCATTGGCTGGTCGTGCAGCGAGCCGGGTGACGCGGAGGCGCTCAGGATTCCGGGTTGTACATGATCTCCCGCACCTCCTGGGCGCACCGGCAGGCGGCGGCGAGCCTGGCCGCCCACTTCAGCGCTTCGTCGTGTGAGGGCACTTCGATGATGGAGAACCCGCCGATGACCGGCTTGGTCTCCGGGTAGGGGCCGGCGGTGACCGTGCCGTCGGCGACGACGATGCTGGCTGGCTGGTCTAGCAACCCGCCCCCGAAGATCCACACGCCGGCCTGTTTAGCCTCCGCGACCACCTGGTGCGAGGCCTCTACCACGGCGGGCATGTCCTCCTCTGGGATGACCATCGCGCCACTATCGAACGAGATCAGATAGCGCTTCAAAGGGTGACTCTCTTTCCTGGCTGTGTCCGGCCGGCTTCTCTGCAGCGATTGCTGTTCTCCGGGGTTTGCCTGCCCGCTGGGCTAGCGGGGGCGGCGCGTGAATGTCAGGTGCGTGACGCCGCTGGGAGACGAGATGGCTTCGATGTCGAAGCGCTCCTCGATGCCCTCCAGGCCGTCCCACAGGCGCACGCCGCGCCCCAGCAGGATCGGTACCTGCACGACGTGGAGGAAGTCGATCAGGTCGGCGGCCAGGAACTGGCGGACCGTCGACGGACCGCCGCCGATGCGCACGTCGAGACCACCGGCCGCCTCCTTCGCCAGCTCCAGTACCTCCTCCGGGCTGGCGTCGATGAAGTGGAAGGTGGTGCCGCCCTCCATCTCGATCGGCGGGCGCGGGTAGTGCGTCATGACAAACACCGGCGTGTGGAAGGGCGGGTTCGGCCCCCACCAGCCGCGCCACTCCTTGTCCGTGCCGACGTCGGTCCACGGACCGCCCTCCGGGGGGCCGAACTTGCCGCGGCCCATGATCTCTGCGCCGATGCCGGGCTCGTGCCGCTCGGCGAAGGCGTGGTCGACGCCGACGCTGCCGCCGCTCTCGCCCACCATGTCGGTCCAGAAGCGGGTGGCGATCATCCACTCGTGCAGGCGTTCGCCGGCGTGCCCGAACGGGGCCTCACGCGTGAGTCCCTCGCCGGTGCCGAAGCCGTCGAGCGAGATTGAGAAGTTGTGTACGCGAACCTGTGACATGCGACCTCCTCGTCGCTGAGTGGTTGCACCTTGCAACCGCATTGTCGTACACTAGCACGAGCGATTGCAGATTGCAAGCACTTCCGGAGGTGAGTATGAGCTCCGCCCCGCGCTCGGGATGCGCGATCAACGCCGCCGTCGAGGTGCTTGGCGATCCGTGGTCGATCATCGTGCTGCGTGACATTATGTTCGGCCACCGGCGGCACTTCCGCGAGCTGCTGACTGGTAACGAGGAGGGCATCGCCAGCAATATCCTCGCCAGCCGCCTCAAGCAGCTGGTGGCGGCCGGGCTGCTGACGCGCGACGACGCCCGCCGCGGGCAGCGCGCGACCTACTCGCTGACCGAGGCCGGTATCCAGGTGCTGCCGATCATGGTGGCGCTTGGCAACTGGGGCCTGGCCCACCGCGAGGGCGAGCGTCGCCTGCGGATCCGCGCCGAACTGCTCCGCGATGGCGGCCCGGAGCTGGTCGAGGCCATGATGGACGAGCTGCGCGAGATCCACCTCGGCGTGCCCCGCCCCGATCCCGACGCCCCGCGCCCCAGCGAGCTGCTGCGCGCCGCCTACGAAGCAGCCCTGAGCGAACCTGACGGCGCCACCGCCGACGCCCCCTCCTGATCCACCCGATGCCCGGGCGCACCTGCCGCAGCCGCGTTTCGGATGCCGATCCGTCCCGATACCGGATTGCATTGAGGTGGTCGGCGCGATCACCCTTCGTAGGGGTGAAGCCTGTCTTCACCCGGCAACAGATCCGTAGATTGAACAAGGGTGGAGACAAGCTCCACCCCTACGATCATGGGCAGATGCGGTTTTAGTGTACGTGCGAGCCGGTTCTCGGGCTCCTCAGTCGAGGATGGGGTCCGGCGCGATGACGATGCGGCCGCGGATGCCGCCGTCCGCCATGGCGCGGTGGCCGTCGGCGGCGCGCTCGAGCGGCAGGACCTCCCGCACCCGGACCGGCAGCTGGCCGGAGGCGGCGCGGGCCAGGAGGCCGGCCAGTCGGGCGCCGTCGGGCTGGGTCACCACGACGTCGACGCTGATGCCGCGCTCGGGCGTGAGCCGGGCGGCCGGCTGGACGCCGACGAAGCGCCCGCCGTCGCGGACGAGCGCCAGCGCCCGCTCCTGCATGGCCGCGCCGTCGGCGACGGCGTCCCAGGCGGGCAGCTCCGCGTCGTCCCGGAACTTGATGCCGAGGCCGCGCACGAACTCCGCATCGCTCGATCTGGCGAGTCCGGTCACCTGCCAGCCGCGCTCCGGGGCGAGCGCGGCGACGTTCGCCCCGACCGCGCCGGCCGCGCCGGTCACCAGCAGCCGGTCGTCGCCCGGCGCCGGGTCGCCGAGCAGATCGAGGATCTGGGCCGCGGCCAGCGCGTTGAGCGGCACCGTTGCCGCGTCGATCAGGTCCAGCCCGGCCGGCACGACGGCGACGTCGGCGGCCGGCACGACGAGCTGTTCGGCGTAGGTCCCGTAGTCGCGGTCGAAGCCGGGCACGAAGCCGGCGACGCGCGTGCCGCGCGGCAGCTCCACGCCGGGTCCGCTGGCGGTGATCACGCCAGCGAAGTCCCAGCCCAGGCCGGTGTGCGCCGGCTGGTTGATCAGCCCCATCGCGTGGAAGACGCCGCGCGCGACGCCTAGGTCGACCGGGTTGACCGCCGCGCCGGCGACGGCGACCCGCACCTCACCGGGGCCGGGCGCGACGACCGGAACGTCGATGATCTCGATCGGCTCGCCCGGGGCGCGGATGACGGCGGTACGGTAAGTGGAAGTGCGCATCGTTGAGGTCCTTCTTGCTTGTGTCTGATACCGACCTGTGCCAGTATGGAGAAGTGAGTTCCCAATGAGAAGTAGGCACCCGAAAGTGCCTAACTCTCTCCCGGAGAGTAAGCTGCGTCGCTGTGCATGGACGTGAGGAGCGCGAGATGCGAACGATGACGGCGGCCGAGAAGCGGGCGCAGGCGAAGATCGAGTACGACGCCTTCCTGGCGGGCTGCCCCAGCCGCCAGCTGCTCGACCAGATCTCGAACAAGTGGGTCGCGCTGGTGCTGGCCGCGCTGGGCAGCGACGGCCCGGTCCAGCCCGGCGTGGAATCGACCGGCCAGCCGCGGGCGATGCGCTATTCCGAGCTATCCCGCCGCCTGGCCGGGGTCAGCCAGAAGATGCTCACCCAGACGCTGCGCTCGCTGGAGCGTGACGGCCTGCTCACCCGCACAGTGACCCCGACCGTCCCGCTCACCGTCACCTACGAGCTGACCGATCTCGGCCACTCCCTCCAGCAGGTCATGGCCACCCTCAAGACCTGGGCCGAAACCCACATGGACCAGATCCTCGCCAACCGGGAGGAATACGATGCCGAGGCGCATAAGTGATCGGCGGTTACCTTAGAAATGCGTAGAGGTCAGTAGTACTGCTGGTTGAGTCGATAACCGAATCCTACAAGGCTCATCATCGGCCACACAGTGGATAAGTGAGCAGCATAGACATGTACCTTGAGCACGGATGGTCACCCACTTGACCTGAATTTGCACTCTGTTCGTGTACAGTGATACTGATCATGAGCAACGCAAAGCGATTGGGGCTTGATGTGACGCATGTAGGCCCATTTCCAGAGGGACAAGTCGAGGCTTTGGCGCGGGTGTTGGGCGAGTGCGGCTCAGGGTCAGACATTAGTCGGGTGCTCGATGCTCAGGGCATTGTTGACGACTCAGGAGAGTCCACCAAATGGAGACGGTTGTACTGGATATTCCTCAAGCTTCAGCGGGAACAGAAGTCAGCGAACGGGATCTTAGTTTTTATCCAGTCGCTACTCCTGCCAGCTCGCTTTGTGGGGCGCAGTGAGGAGTTTGAGCGTCATCGAGAGGAACTCAACGCGATCCTCTCGTTCTCGGGGATTGAGTATGGGGCCAATGGACAGTTTCGCAGACGCGATCGCGCTCAAACTCTCACCGAAGCTGAAATGCGTCTACGAACCATACAATCGAAGTTCAAAGGCCGACGGCTGCATCCAGAGGTATTGAAGTACTGTAATGTAGAACTGTTGCAATACAACTATTTTCATGCGGTGTTTGAAGCCACCAAGGGACTCGCCCAACGTATCCGCGATGAATCCGGCGTTGACGCCGATGGGGCGGCACTTGTTGATCGCGTGTTTTCGGTGGAGCGCCCGGTTCTTGCGTTCAACACTCTGAGGACCGAAACAGAGAAGTCACAACACAAAGGCTTCGCGGCACTACTTAAGGGGTGTTTTGCAGCGGTTCGCAATCCCCTTGCTCATGAACCGAAGATTCTGTGGGACGGCGAGGAAGACGCTGCCGACTACTTGTCGCTCATCTCATTGTTACACCGAAAGCTGGATGAGTGCGTGCCGACGCAAAGACATCAATCAGAGATGGCGACAAAGTAGTCCTCTCAGCTGTCCGCCAACAACAGCTGCCTTCACTTTGGGAAGTGACGTTCTAGCCTAAACAGTGACGGTAGACGTAGTCGAGGAAGGACTCGGCGTCGA
>DATGQR010000397.1:0-6130 GCA_035304105.1 Thermomicrobiales bacterium
TGTGCTGGCGGTCCTCGATGTTCGGGATGATCGCCCAGATACGGGCCGAAGGCAGGTCGGTCGCCAGCAGCGTGCCGCGCGAGTCGAGGATGTCGCCGCGCCGCGCCGGGACAGTGTCGACCACCAGGCGCTCGGCGCTGGCCTTGCCGCTCAACTCCTGTGAGTTCACCACCTGAACCTGGATCGCTCGCGCCACGATCAGGCAGACGAACAGGCTGAAGACGATCAGGAGCGCCATGATACGCGGGCGGGCGTAGTCGCGCCAGACGGTAGTCTCGCCGGCTCGCTCACTCATCGCCCATCCTCCCCGGCGCTCGACTTCCCGGTCAGTCGGCCCCAGAAGCGCTCGAGGACCGAGGGCTCGTCGCGCTGAGACGGGTCGTCTTCCCTAGCGGCCGGCTCTTCTGGGAAGGTGACGTCGAGGAAGACGTAATTCTCCATCTCGACCATGCCCAGGTCGCGCCGGGCGACGATGCCAACCTCGGTGATGGCCTGCCGGGCGGCGATCTGAGCGGCCAGCCCCTGCTGCTCGACCATGGCCGCCTCGCGCTCTTTCTGCAGCCGCGACATCTCGTAACCCAGGCTGGCGATGTGGTTGGTCTGCAAGAGGTAGAGCATCCCGACTGCCGCAATGAGCGCCACCGAGATCAGGAACACGATCGCACCGTTCGGACCGCGCTCCCGGCCCGCCGGCGACGACCACAGGTAGCTGCCAGTCTCCCCGCGCCGCTCCGGCCGCGCTACATGGCTGACACGCTCCGACCGACGCTCGCGGACGATCATGGCAGCCGCTCCGCCACGCGCATAATCGCGCTGCGCGCCCGTGGGTTGCGCGCAACCTCGTCATCGTCGGGCCGCACCGGGCGCCCGATGGCCTTCAGCGTCGGCTCCCGGCCGCAGGTGCAGACAGGCTGCTCGGGCGGGCAGATGCATCCCTTCACCTCGCGAGCGATGAATTGCTTGACGATGCGGTCTTCCAGCGAGTGGAAGCTGATGACTACCAGGCGGCCGCCCGGCGCGAGCACCTCCAGCGCCGCCTCCAGGCCGCGCTCAAGCTCGCTCAACTCGTCGTTGACGGCGATGCGCAGCGCCTGGAAGGTGCGCGTGGCCGGGTGAATGCGCGCTCCGGGCCGGCGGCCGATCGTGCGCTCCACCAGCTCGGCCAGCTCGGTGGTCGTCCGTATCGGGCGCTCCTGGCGCCGGCGGACGATCGCCGCGGCAATGCGGCGCGACTGGCGCTCCTCGCCGTAGCGGAAGAGGATGTCGGCCAGCTCGCGCTGATCGGCGGTGGCGATCAGGTCGGCCGCCGACTGGCCGCTGCCGGGGTCCATACGCATGTCGAGCGGCCCCTCGCGCTGGAAGCTGAAGCCGCGCTCCGCGTCGGCCAGCTGCAGAGAGGAGATGCCCAGGTCGAGCAGCACGCCGTCGACCTGCTGGTAACCCAGCTGGCGGACCCGGCGGCCCATCTCGGCGAAGCTGTCCGCGACGAAGTGAATGGCGCACTCGACCTCGCGGTCGAGCGCCCGGGCGCGCTCCTCGACGCTCGCGTCGCGGTCGAAGGCGATGATCACGCCGTCCGCGCCGATCCGCGTGGCCAGCAACCGGCTATGGCCCCCGGCGCCGAAGGTGCCGTCGACATAGACGCCGCCCGGGCGCGGGTTCAGCGCGTCGATCGCCTGATGCAAGAGGACCGGTATATGGCCGGAGACGTCATCGATCATGAAGTCCTCCCGGCCACCGGGCGTGGTGGCAGGACTGAGCATCGCTTCGATTGATTTCCACCCAGTTAGAGCGGCCGGCGCGCTGCTAGATCAGCTCGGCGAGCCGTTCCGCTACCGCTAGCCCCTCGCGTTCCAGCGAGTCTCGTTGGTGCGACCACGCCTCGGGGCTCCAGATTTCGATGAACGAATGCATGCCGACGACGACCGCCTCGCGGTCGAGCCCGGCATAGTCGCGGAGGCTGGCGGGGAGCAGGATACGCCCTTGCCGGTCCAGGTCCAGGTCTGCGGCGTCGGCGAAGAGCAGGCGGCGTAGCGCGCGCACGTCGGGATCGCTGATCGAGAGGCTGGCGACGCGCTCGGCCAACGGGGTCCATTGTTCCAGCGGATAGACCAGCAGGCAGGCGTCAAAGCCACGTGTGACGACGACTCCGCTCGCCAGCCGCTCCCGGTACCGCGCCGGCAGCGCCACGCGGCCCTTGGCGTCGATTGTGTGCTCGTACTGGCCGAGAAACACCTGCCGCGCCCCATCGATACCGGTCTGCCACTCCGGGGCCGTTTATCCACATCCGGCCCCACTTTTCCCCACAAAACCCCACAACTGTCCACAGTATAGCGATTTGGACTGTGTACGTACAAGGCCGGGCACGAGAAAGCGACGAGCGTCCGGACACTCCGGCCGGGCGTTCGCCGCTCGTTTGACGCTGTTCCCGGGATCGGAAACCTGCTACTCAATGACCGCCAGCAGCGCGCCGGTGCGCACCGTCTGGCCGGCTTCGACGTTGAGGCTGGTGACCGTGCCGGCGCGCGGGGCCAGCATCTCGTTCTCCATCTTCATGGCCTCGACGACACAGATCAGGTCCCCCGCCTCGACCTGATCACCTTCCGAGACGGCCACGCGAATCACTGTCCCCTGGATCGGGCTCTTGAGCTCCCCGCTGCCGCCGGTCGCCACCGCCGACGATGCATCCCGGCGAGCGCGCGCCGGCGCCGGGTTGGCGCGCGCGCCGTTCCCGACGGCCAGCGATTCCGGTAGGCGCACCCGGTACTGGCGCCCATTTACCTCGACAGTGATGGCGTCGCTCTCGTCATCGGCGGCGGCCGGCGCTTCGAAGGGCGCGAGGCTGCCTGCGATGGCCGTGCGCTCCAGGTAACGCGTGTCATAGTCGCCGGCGCGGAAATCCGGGCGGCGCAGCACCCTTCGGAAGAGCTCGATCGTCGTCGGGACGCCGCCCACCTCGAAGTCGCGCAGCGCCCGGTCGAGCCGGCTGATGGCCTCGTCGCGATCGCGGCCACGCACGATCAACTTGGCGATCAGGTTGTCGAAGCGCGGATCGATCTCGTCGCTGGCCGCGAACCCGGTGTCCACGCGCACGCCGAACCCGGACGGTGGCGAGAAGCAGACGAGCTTGCCGGGCGACGGGGCGAAGTCGCGCGCCGGGTCCTCGGCGTTGATCCGGCACTCGATCGCGTGGCCGCGGATCTCGGCGCGGTCGAACGAGAGCTGCTGTCCGGCAGCCACCCGCAGCTGCTCGCGCACCAGGTCGATGCCGGTGATCTCCTCTGTGACCGGGTGCTCGACCTGGATGCGGGTGTTCATCTCCAGGAAGTAGAAATCGCCGTCGCTGAACAGGAACTCGACGGTCCCGGCGCCGACGTAGCCCACCGCCTGCGCCAGCCGCTCGCTGGTTTCGTTCATCCGGGCGCGGATCTCGTCATCCAGAGCCGGCGACGGCGCCTCCTCAATCAGCTTCTGGTGGCGGCGCTGGATCGAGCAGTCGCGCTCGCCCAGCGCGACCACGTTACCGTGCTGGTCGGCCATGATCTGGATCTCGATGTGGCGCGGCTTCTCCAGGTACTTCTCGACATACACCGCGTCGTTGCCGAAGTAGCGCTCGCCCTCACCGGCCGCCTGATTCCAGGCATCCTGAACCTCGTCGTCGGCCCAGGCCACCTTGAAGCCGCGCCCGCCCCCGCCGGCTACGGCCTTGAGGGCGATCGGGAAGCCGACCTCTTTGCCAAATTCGATGGCGCGCTGGACGTCCACCGGCTCCCTGGAGCCGGGAACGACCGGCACGCCAGCCCGCTCGGCAGTCTGCCGGGCGCGCACCTTGTCGCCCATCGCCTCGATCGCCTCGGCCGGCGGGCCGACGAAGATCAGCCCGCTCGCCCGGCAGGCGCGAGCGAACTCGGGGCTCTCCGCCAGGAAGCCGTAGCCGGGATGGATGCCGTCCGCGCCGGTGTCGATGGCCGCGCCGATGACCGCGTCGATGTTGATATACGGCAGACCGCTGGGCACGGCCAGCTCGACCGCCTCATCGGCATAGCGCACGTGCCGCGCGTCCTCCTCGCCGGGCGCGTAGACGGCTACTGTCGCGATGCGCTCCTCCCGGCAGGCGCGCATCACGCGCAGCGCGATCTCCCCCCGGTTCGCCACCAGCACCTTTCGCAGCATCAATCACTTCCCCCGTTATTGCGTCGTCCCCAGGTCGCGGCTCAACCCCGCTGGCGATCGTTCGAGCGGCATGCCAGTCGGCGCCCGGCGCTCACATATCCTGTCCCCGATGACGGTCGACGGCCCGCAGCCGCGCGCGCCGCAGCCACTTGGCCTTGGCGTATGGATGCCAGGCGGGCACCCCCGGCCGGGCACGCCTCCGCCAGACCGAGCTTTCCTGGCGCTTGCCGTCACCGAGTCTTGCGGCACTCAGAGCTGCGACAATCGCCGCGACGATCTCCGGCGACGGTTCCCCGCCACGCCTGGCGCTCACAGTGGCACGTTCCCGTGCTTGCGGCTGGGCCGGATCTCGTGCTTGGTCTCGAGCGTCGCCAGCGCCTGAATCAGCGCGGCGCGCGTCTCCCGCGGCCGGATGACCGCCTCGATGTGACCCCGCCGGGCCGCCCCGAAGGGATTGGCGAACTCCTCGCGATACTCGTCGGCCAGTTCCTTCTCGCGCGCTGCCGGGTCGTCGGCCTCGCTCAGCTCGCGGCGGTGGATCAAGCGCACCGCCGCCTCCGGCCCCATCACGGCGATCTCGGCCGTCGGCCAGGCGAAGCTCATGTCCGCCCGGATCGAGCGCGAGGCCATGACGACGTAGGCGCCCCCGTAGGCCTTACGCGTGATGACCGTCAGCTTGGGCACGGTCGCCTCGCAGTAGGCGTAGAGCAGCTTCGAGCCGTGGCGGATGATCCCGCCGTGCTCCTGGTCGACGCCCGGCAGGAACCCGGGCACGTCCACGAAGGTGACCAGCGGGATGTTGAAGGCGTCGCAAAAGCGCACGAAGCGCGCCGCCTTGGTCGAGGCGTCGATGTCCAGCGTCCCGGCCAACACTTTCGGCTGGTTGGCGACGATCCCGACCGAGCGGCCGTCCAGGCGCGCGAAGCCAATGATGATGTTGCGCGCCCAGGCTGGTTGCACCTCCAGGAACTCCCCACCGTCGACGATGTGGGTGATGACGTCGAGCATCTCGTAGGAGCGCGTCGCCTCCAGCGGCACGATCGATTCCAGCAGGTCCTCGCTGCCCGGCGGCGGGTCAGCCGGCGCAAAGCGCGGGGGGTCGTCGACGTTGTTCGAGGGCAGGAACGACATCAGATAGCGGACCGATTCGAACAGGTGCTCCTCATCCTGCGCGGCGAAGTGGGCCACCCCGGAGACCGAGGTGTGGATGCCGGCTCCGCCCAACTCCTCGTGGGTGATGTCCTCGCCCGTAACCGTCTTGACGACGTCCGGGCCGGTGATGAACATCTGGGAAATGCCTTCGACCATGAAGGTGAAGTCGGTCATGGCCGGCGAGTAGACCGCTCCGCCCGCGCACGGCCCGGCGATGATCGAGATCTGCGGCACGACGCCGCTGGCCTGGACGTTGCGCCAGAACACTTCACCGTAGCCGGCCAGTCCCTCGACGCCCTCCTGGATGCGCGCCCCGGCCGAATCATTGATCCCGATGATCGGACAACCAACCTTGAGCGCCAGGTCCATGATCTTCATGACCTTACCGGCGAAGGCCTCGCCCAGCGAGCCGCCATAGGCGTTGAAGTCGTGCGAGAAGATGGCGACCTTGCGGCCGTCTATCGTCCCGAAGCCGGTGATGACGCCGTCGCCATATGGCCGGCGGCGCTCCATCCCGAAGCGCCGGACGCGGTGCTGCACCAGCGCGTCGATCTCCTGAAAACTGCCCGGGTCGACCAGCCGCTCGATGCGCTCCAGCGCCGAGAGCTTCCCGCGCCCGTGCTGGCGCTCCGCCGATGCCTCACGCTCGGCCTCAAGCTCGGCAAGGCGTCTTGCGAAGCGTGCTTCCTCAATACGCATAGCCGGGGGCGCGTCCGCGGCGTCGAAATCCATTGGCCGTACCTTACCCTACCGTCAGAATGTCCGATTCCCGCCCGCTTCGTGCTGGCTACCATCGTACTCAATC
>DATGQR010000398.1:0-4497 GCA_035304105.1 Thermomicrobiales bacterium
GGTCGACGGCGGATTCCCCACTGATGTTGGGCGCCATGTCGGACATCACAAGATCGACCGGCTGGCCGCCCAGCGCCTCGTGCAGCGCCGCCAGCGCGGCATCTTCGGTGAAGTCGGCCTGCAGCACCTGCACGCCCGGCAGCGGCGCCATCGGCAGGATATCCAGCGCGACGATCCGGCCGCGGCCGCCCATGAGCTCAGCGGCCAATTGCGACCAGCTGCCCGGCGCCGCGCCGAGATCGACGATGCACATCCCCGGCCGGATCAGCTTGTCGCGGGCGTTCAGTTCCTCGAGCTTGAACGCCGCCCGGGCGCGGTAGCCTTTCTGCTGGGCGCGCTTGACGTAGGGATCGTCGAAGTGCTCCCGCAGCCAGCGGGCACTACTCTTGCTGCGCGCCATCCCCGCCTCCAGCCTCGCGAGCCACGGCCAGGCGCTGCAGCACCCGGCGCGTCCGCAGCATCACCCAGCCGGCCGCCGCCATGGTGAATGCCACCAGCAGCACGAACTCCAGCCAGCGGGCGAGCGGCAGCACGGCCAGCACCAGAGCCACGGTGATGCACAGCAGGACGGCCAGCCCCAGCTCCAGCTTGACGCTGTTCAATGCATCCACACCGTGCCTCCGTCTGATTCCTGAAAAACCGCTCGCCGGTACTCGGACCGACGCATCCGCCATGCTACACTCCGCCGCCTTTCCACAGCAGCGACGAACAGCGATGAGCGCTCTCAGCGAAGACCAGAAACGCCACCTGCGCCGGCTCGGGCACGGACTCAAACCCGTGGTCCTGATGGGCAGCAGCGGCCTGACGCCGGCCGTGAGCGAGGAGATCAAGCTCGCCCTCGAGCATCACGAACTGATCAAGGTCAAGCTGGTTGCCGACGACCGCCGCCAGCGCCAGGCGTTGGCGGCGCAGATCGCCGAGCAGGCCGGCGCGGCGCTGGTCCAGCAGGTCGGCAATATCGCCCTGCTCTATCGCCCCAATCCCGAAAAGAAGCGCCGCATCGCCCTGCCTTGAGCTTCCCGCTGCGACGGCTGGCGAGCCGCGCTAGACGTAGCGGATCGCCACGACTTCAAGCTCGCGGATGCCGCCCGGCGTCTGCACCGTGGCGATATCGCCCTCCTGCTTGCCGATCAGGGCGCGGGCGATCGGCGAGCTGACCGAGATCAGCCCTTGCTTGATGTCGGCTTCATCGTCGCCGACGATCTGATAGGTAGCCTCTTCGCCGGTTTCCTCGTCGACCACGTCCACCGTAGCGCCGAACACTACCTTGCCGCCGGCGTCGATGGTGGTGACATCGATCACCTGGGCGTTCGAGAGCTTGCTCTCGATCTCGGCGATCCGGCCCTCGATGAAGCTCTGCTGCTCGCGCGCCGCGTGGTATTCGGCGTTCTCCTTGAGATCGCCATGGGCACGCGCTTCCGCAATCGCCTGGATGATGCGGGGCCGCTCGACGGACTTCAGCCGTGCGAGCTCCTCCCTCAGCTTCTCCGCACCCCGGACGGTGAGCGGAACCTTGGTCATATCGCAATCTCCCTGTGCAGATCCTGCAGGCGGCTTACGCCCTGGTCGTCCAGATAATCCAGCGCCAGGCAGGTGGCCCGCGCTCCGGCAATGGTTGTCGTATAGCTTACCTTGTGGTTGAGCGCCTCGCGCCGGATCGAGAACGAGTCGGCGATCGCCTGCTTGCCTTCGGTCGTATTGACGATGAGGTCGATCTCGTCGTTCTTGATAGCGTCGACGATATGCGGCCGCCCTTCCATCACCTTGTTGATCACCCGGCAGGGCACGCCGGCCTCCTCCAGCGCGGCGGCAGTACCCCGGGTCGCGACGATGGAGAAGCCATGGGCGATCAGGGACCGGGCGATCTCGATCAGCGGCCCCTTGTCGGCGTCGCGCACGCTCAGGAAGGCGCAGCCGCTGCGCGGCAGGGTCACGCCGGCGCCGAGCTGCGACTTGGCGTAGGCCTCGCCGAAGCTGCGGCCGACCCCCATCACCTCGCCGGTGGATTTCATCTCCGGACCGAGGATGGGGTCGACGCCGGGGAACTTGATGAAGGGGAAGACCGCTTCCTTCACCGAGTAGTAGGACGGAATGACCTCGCGGGTCACGCCCTGCTTGGCCAGGGCCTGGCCGACCATGCAGCGGGCGGCGATCTTGGCGAGCGGCAGGCCGGTGGCCTTGGACACGAACGGCACCGTGCGCGAAGCCCGGGGATTGACCTCCAGCACGTAGACTTCGTGACCCTTGATGGCGAACTGCACGTTCATCAGCCCGACCACGCCCAGCGCCTTGGCCATCTGCGCGGTCTGCTCGCGGATCTGATCCTGGATCGCTGCGGACAGCGTGTACGGCGGCAGCGAGCAGGCCGAGTCGCCGGAGTGCACGCCGGCCTGCTCGATATGCTCCATGATGCCGCCGATCAGCACGTCCTGGCCGTCGCAGACGGCGTCGACATCAACCTCGACGGCGTCGTCGAGGAAGCGGTCGAGCAGCACCGGCGAGTCGTTGGAGACCTGCACCGCCTCATGCATGTAGCGCAGCAGGTCCTCCTCGTTGTAGACGATCTCCATGGCCCGCCCGCCCAGCACGTAGGACGGCCGCACCACCAACGGGTAGCCGATCTGCGCCGCCTGCGCCAGCGCCTCGTCGACGGTGCGCGCGGTACGGTTCGGCGGCTGGGTGAGCCCGAGCCGGTTGATCAGGCTCTGGAAGCGCTCGCGGTCCTCGGCGACGTCGATCGAGTCCGGCGTGGTGCCGATGATCGGCGCGCCGGCGGCTTCCAGGTCGCGGGCCAGCTTGAGCGGGGTCTGGCCGCCGTACTGCACGATCACGCCCTTCGGCTGCTCGATATGGATGATCTCCAGCACGTCCTCCAGGGTCAGCGGCTCGAAGTAGAGCCGGTCGGAGGTGTCGTAGTCGGTGGAGACCGTCTCCGGGTTGCAGTTGACCATGATGGTCTCGTAGCCGTCCTCGCGCATGGCGAGCGCGGCATGCACGCAGCAGTAGTCGAACTCGATGCCCTGGCCGATGCGGTTGGGGCCGCCGCCGAGCACCATGATCTTGTCACGGGCGGTCGGATTCGCCTCGCACTCCTCTTCATAGGTGGAGTACATGTAGGCGGTGGTGGTCGCGAATTCGGCCGCGCAGGTATCCACCCGCTTGTACACCGGCCGGACGCCCAGCTCATGGCGGAGCGCGCGCAGGTCCTGTTCCTTCATGCCGAGCAGCTTGGCCAGCCGGCGGTCGGAGAAGCCCTTGCGCTTGAGCCGCCGCATGCCGTCGCGCGTGCGCGGGTCCAGCCTGCCCTCGCGCACCGCACGCTCGAGCGCCACCAGCTCCTCGATCTGCGCCAGGAACCAGGGATCTATCGCTGTCAGCTCGTAGACCTCGTCGCGCGTCAGTCCGGCGCGGAAAGCGTCGGCGACCCGCAGCACCCGCTCCGGAGTCGGGGTCCGCAGCGCCTGCCGCAGCGTTTCGGCCGCATCCGGCCGGGCCAGGTCGGTGCACTCGTCGAGGCCGTCCAGCCCCATCTCCAGGCCCCGCAGCGCCTTCTGGAACGATTCCTGGAAGGTGCGGCCGATCGCCATCACCTCGCCCACCGATTTCATCTGCGTGGTGAGGGTGGCCTGGGCGCGCGGGAACTTCTCGAAGGTGAAGCGCGGTACCTTGGTGACCACGTAGTCGATGGCCGGCTCGAAGGAGGCCGGTGTCGCGCCGCCGGTGATCTCGTTCTTGAGCTCGTCCAGGGTGTAGCCGACCGCGAGCTTGGCCGCCACCTTGGCGATCGGGAAGCCGGTGGCCTTGGAGGCCAACGCCGAGGAGCGCGACACCCGCGGATTCATCTCGATGACCACCAGCCGGCCGTCGGCCGGATTGATGGCGAACTGCACATTGGAGCCGCCGGTCTCGACGCCGATCTCGCGCAGCACCGCGATCGAGGCGTCGCGCAGCCGCTGGTATTCCTTGTCGGTCAGCGTCTGCGCCGGCGCCACGGTGATGGAATCGCCGGTGTGGACGCCCATCGGATCGAGGTTCTCGATGGAGCAGACGATGATGCAGTTGTCGTTGCGGTCCCGCACCACTTCCATCTCGAATTCCTTCCAGCCGAGCACGCTCTCCTCGATCAGCAGCTCGTTGGTCGGCGACAAATCCAGGCCGCGCTCGCAGATCTCGATGAACTCCTCGCGGTTGTAGGCGATGCCGCCGCCGGAGCCGCCGAGCGTGAACGACGGCCGGATGATGGTCGGGAAGCCGATCTCCTTCTGCGCCTCCAGCGCTTCTTCCATGGAGTGCGCGATAACGGCACGCGGCGTCTCCAGGCCAATGGCGGCCATGGCCTCCTTGAAGCGCTCCCTATCCTCGGCCTTGTCGATGGCATCCTCGTTGGCGCCGATCATTTCCACGCCGAACCGCTCGAGCACGCCGTTGCGGGCCAGGTCCAGCGCGCAGTTGAGCGCGGTCTGGCCGCCCATGGTCGGCAGCAGCGCGTCGGGCTTC
>DATGQR010000399.1:0-6613 GCA_035304105.1 Thermomicrobiales bacterium
CACCGGCCGATTCACCATGACCCGCCGGTCCGGCGCCGGACCGATTTCGATCCGCTCAACCGCAAGCGCTACCTGGCGCTGGTGAGCCAGCACTGAACGCCAGCGTCCCGGTCCGGACGGGTATTAGCCGGTGGGCGTGACGCGCGGCCCGGCGCTGGCGTGGGTGGATGATTCATGATCAGGACAGTTGGCCACTACTCGTTCTGCTGGCCCGCTGGCCCCGGAGACGACAGCAACGCGGCGGCCCGGCGTTCGAGGTCCGCGATCTTGGCGACCCGGCGCTGGAACGCCTCGTCGGGATCGAACCGGGCCGCGAGGTACGTTTCTATCAGGTCGAGCGCCAGCCACTCGCCGACGATCTGGGCGCCGAGGCAGATCACGTTGGCGTTGTCGTGCTCGACCGACTGGTGCGCCGAGTAGACGTCGTGGCAGAGCGCGGCGCGGATACCTGGGATCTTGTTGGCCGCCATGCAGGCGCCGATGCCGGTGCCGCAGACCATCACGCCGCGGTCAAACTTCCCGGACCGCAGGGGATCGCAGACCCGGCGCGCCACGATCGGGAAGTCAATCGGCTCGCCCGTGTGTGTACCGACGTCTTCGACTTCATGGCCCCACTCGCGCAGCGCCGCGACGATTGTGCCCTTCAACGGGAATCCGGCGTGGTCCCCTCCAACGATGATCCTCATAGTTCCTGTCCTGTCCGGCGGGTTGCCCCGCAATCACGATTCCTGACCCTGCTAGAATCGAAGCACGCAATCAAGGCCTGCCGATTCGGACGGTTTTCAGACCCGGTCGCGCCTCCCACCCCGTTACGCCTGGAGCCTCCCATGACTGGACCAGAGCATGATGAGGAGATCATCGTCAACATCGAGTACAGCGGCGACCGCCTGGTGCTGAACGCCCCCGAGGTTGACGCGTACGACCCCGGCGCGTTCGCTGGTGAGGCGCGGGTTGAGGTCGATCCGCTGGTCGAGGCCTTCGCCCGCAGCCCGTATGACCCCGTCATAGGGGCGATGATGATGGGGCGGGCAACCGGCGAGGTCATCCGGCGGCCGCCGCGCTTGAGTTGGATGCGTTTGATCGCCTATCTGCTGGCCATTGTGTTGATCGGCCAGTTGCTGGTGATCTCCTACGCCGCGTTTTTCCGCGGCGACCGCGCGTTCACAGCGCTGTCGCTGGCCGGCCTGGCGTGCGCGTTGGTGTTTGCCGTGGGCGGCGTGCTGCTACTCGCCCGGCTGCTGGGCGGCTCAGGGCGCGTTTCCGGCTGACGTCCCCGGGCCGGTGAGCGCGAACCAGATTTCGTTGTCGTTTCCCTCCATCGAGTCACTATAAAGCACCAGATGGTCAACGTCCTCCGAACGCACCTGCCAGCAGACGTTGCCGCTCAGTTGCTCCCCGGGCGCGATCTCGGCGTCGGGGAACATGTCCGGGACCACGCCGCAATAGTCTTCCAGCTTGAAGGTCGTGTAGACACTGCCGCTCGCGGGAGCGACGAGGCGTAGGCGGAAGAGTGCGTCGAAGATCGCCGGCGCCCCCGAAGTGTTGCGGGCGGTCACGCGGGCTATCACGAACTGGCGACCCTCGGCGGGCGGCTCGTTGAACATGTTCGCCTCGGCGATCTCGGCGTTCGCGTTCTCGATCACCGCATCGATGCGCAGTTCCCAGCCGCCTCCCAGTGGCCCCGCGTGGCCGAGAGGGATTGGCTGCTCCCTGCTGCCGTAGCCGTTCGCGCCGGCGATCTCAATCGTCTCCTGCGGGCGTCCGGTGGCGATCGTGGCGAAGGGTTCAGCCGCGTCGCCAGCGCTCTCCTGGCTGGTGGCATCGATGGCCGGCGCGTCGCCGACTTCGGCGACTGGCGTCGGTGTTGCTTCATCGTCGCCGACGACGAGACCGATGACTAAGAGGACGGTCAAGCAGAGGGCCGGGACGCCTACGAGCACCAGGCAGCCGTAGCAGCCGAGCCTGCGCCAGTTGCGCCCGCCCGGCAGCGAAATGGTTGGCGTCGGGGTATGTGTTTGGGTGGCTGGGCCACCCGCGCTCATCGTTGGCGGCTCGGATTGCTCCGGCTGTACGCTCGTTGGCCGGGTTGGCATCCCGTAGCTCGAAGGCGGCGCGGTGTTGCCCGGCCCGAGAACGTGTCTGTCGTCGAGCTCGTGTGGCGGGTGCTGCTCGTGCTCGCGCGGCTGGCCGATGGCCCGTTCAGGTACAGCTTCCTCGGCAGGCGGCTGCGGCGTCTGGCCGGCTGATTGCTCTTCTTCGCTCGCGCCGAACAGTTCGTCGAGCGCCTCGTCGAAGCGCTCACGGATGTCGTCGCGGCGTTGGTCCCGGTCGGGTCGTTGATCGTCGCGCATAGATCCTGGATGATTGTCCGTATCAGCCAGCGGGTATCGCGGGCGATTGTAGCGGATCGGTCGTGAGTGGATGGGAGCTGCGGATGCCGAGCGTCTTTAGCCGGATCATCGCCGGCGAGTTGCCGGGAACGTTCGTCTGGAAGGATGACCGCGCGGTTGCATTCCTGTCGATCAATCCAATCAACACCGGCCACGCACTGGTCGTCCCCCGCGAGGAGATCGACCACTGGCTCGACCTCGACGACGACCTGGCCCGCCACCTGATGTCGGTCGCGCGCTCCATCGGCCTGGCGCAGCAGCGCGCCTTCAACCCGGCCCGAGTGGGATTGGTGATCGCCGGCTACGAGGTGCCGCACTGCCACGTCCACGTCATCCCGACTGAGGGGATGCACCACCTCGACTTCGCCAACGCCGCAGCCAGCGTCGACCCGGCGGAACTGGAAGCAGCTGCGGCGCGCATCCGCCAGGCGCTGACCGACCTGGGCTATAGCGAGGTCGCCGAATAGCGGCCGGCGGCCCGGAGCCTGACGAGGGGATGACGATGAGCCTGACCAACGCCGAGATCGCCGCGATCCTCGACCAGCATGGTGATCTGATGGAGATCGCTGGCGAGAATCGCTTCCGTGTGCGCGCTTACCGGCGGGCGGCCAGCGCGATCAGGGCGCACGAGCGACCGGTCGCCGACGAGCCGGACCTGACGGCGATCGATGGCGTCGGCGAGGGCATCGCCGCGGTGATCCGGGAGATCCTGGAGACTGGCCAGTTCAGCGAGTTCGAGGAGCTACAGGAGGCCCTGCCCGGCTCGCTGCTAACGATGCTCGACATCCCCGGGCTGGGCGCCAAGCGCGTCCAGCGCTTCTATCAGGAGCTGAACATCACCTCGGTCGCTGAACTGGAGGAGGCCGCGCGCGAGGGACGGCTACGCGCGCTCAAGGGCATCGGGCCGAAGGCTGAGCAGCAGATCCTGGAGGGTATCGCCTTCCTCCGCACGCGCACCGACCGCTACTCGATCGGCCTGGGGCTACCGCTGGCCGAGCGGCTGCGCGCGGGCATTGCCCAACTCAGCGGCGCGCGGGTCGAGCTGGCCGGCTCGGTGCGGCGCATGTGCGAGACGGTTGGTGACATCAATCTGCTGGTCGTCGCGGACAACCCGGAGGCCGTCTTCGGGGCGGTTCAGCAGTACCCTGAGGTGGCCGGCGTGATCTCGATCGACGGCAATGTGGGCGTCTTCAACCTGCACCCGGGGCCGAAGCTGAAGCTCTTCGTCGCCCCGACATCGCGCGCCGGCAGCGCCTGGATTCGAGCGACTGGCTCGGAAGCGCACCTTTCCGCGCTGGGCGGCTACGAGGCGCTACCCGACGCCGAGACCGAGGAGGCCTGCTACGCCGCCCTGGGCATGGAGTGGATCCCGCCCGAACTGCGCGAGGACCGCGGCGAACTGGATGCCGCCCGCGAGGGCCGCCTGCCGCGCCTGATCGAGCTGGCCGACATTAAAGGTGACCTGCACCTGCACACTACCTGGTCGGACGGCAGCGGGACGATTCTCGAGATGGCCGAGGCCGCCGCCGCGCTCAGCTACCGCTACCTGGCGATCTGCGACCACTCCGGCGGCCTGGGGATCGCCAACGGGCTCGACGCCGCCCGGCTGGCCGAGCAGCGCGCCGAGATCGAGCGGCTGCGGCCCGACGCGCCGCTTCATCTGCTGGCTGGCTCAGAGGTCGAGGTACATCGCGACGGGCGGCTCGACTTCGAGGATGACGTGCTGGCGCAGCTGGATCTGGTCGTCGCCTCGCTCCACAGCGGCATCCGCCAGGACCAGGAGACGATCACCGCTCGTATCTGCCGCACCCTGGAGAACCCGCACGTCGACATTGTTGCCCACCCGACCGGGCGGCTGATCGAGCGCCGCCAGGGCGCTAGCTACGACTGGGACCGCGTTTACGAGACGGCGCGGCGCACGGCCACTGCCCTGGAGATCAACGCCGACCCAGCCCGCCTCGACATGCGCGAGGAGCACGCCCGCGGCGCCTTCGAGGCCGGCTGCCTGATCGCGATCGACTCCGACGCCCACCACCCCGAGTCCTTCGCCAACATGCGCTACGGCGTCGCCATCGCCCGCCGCGCCTGGGTCGAGCCCCAGCAGGTCATCAACACCTGGCCGCTCGACGACCTCCTCGCCTGGCTCACCGACCGCCGCCTGCCCCAGGGGTGAGGCCCACTGGCGATGTTCCCTGTGGTCGGCCCACGCCGCAGGGGCGTGGTTCATCACGCCCGCGTTTCGGTTCCGTCGTGTGTTCCCAGGTATCTAATGCCGGGCTTGAAGATGGAGAATGCCAGGTCAACCGGGCAACGGTGCCTCTGATACTCGGAAGCAATCTAGATGCGCCCCCTGGGTCTGGATGCAAGTTGTTTGTTCGGGAGTTCCTGTGAGAATCCGAGGCGTGACCCGCGGCGGAGTCCGTCCGCTCCCGCTTGATGCAGGCTACAGTAGGGTGGGTCGAAGTCTAGCGGGGAGTGTGAAGATGTCCGGATACGAACGGTCTCGCGAGCTGTTGGCGCGAGCGCGAAAGTCGCTTGCCGGCGGGGTCAGTAGCGACGTGCGGGTCAGCATGAAACCCTTCCCGCTTTACTTCGAGCGCGGCGAAGGCGCGCTGCTCTACGACGCGGACGGCAACGCATATATTGATTACGCCCTGGGCCAGGGGCCGCTGATCCTCGGCCACTCGCCGCCGGCCGTGCTGGAGGCCGTCGATGAGGCCATGCGGCGCGGGCAGATCTTCGCCGGCCAGCACGAGTTGGAGATCGAGGCGGCCGAAGCGGTCGTCGAACTGGTGCCCTGCGCCGGGCTGGTGCGCTTCAGCCTGAGCGGGTCGGAGGCCGTCCACGCCGCCGTGCGCCTGGCGCGGGCCGGTACGGGTCGGACGAAGCTGCTGCGCTTCGAGGGGCACTACCACGGCTGGTTCGACGGCGTGCTGGTCGGCCCGGACGATGACGGCGGCGCGGCCCCGCTCAGCCAGGGGCAGTCGCCCGGCGCGGTCGGGGAAGTCATCGTACTGCCCTGGAACGACCTCGACGCGTTGGAGTCCGCCTTCGCACGGCACGGAGAGGAGCTGGCCGCGGTCATCATGGAGCCGGTCATGTGCAACACGGCAGTGGTCCCACCCGGCGACGGCTACCTGGAGGGCGTGCGCGCCTATTGCGATCGCTACGGAGCGCTGCTGATCCTCGACGAGGTCATCACCGGCTTCCGGCTGGCGCCGGGCGGCGCCCAGGAGCGCTTCGGGGTCACCGCCGACCTGGCGACCTACGGCAAGGCCCTGGCCGGTGGCTTCCCCAACTCCGCCGTCGCCGGGCGCGCCGACCTCATGGAGCGCTTAGGCCAGAGCGTCAACCACTCCGGCACCTTCAACAGCAACGTCATCTCGATGGCCGCTACCGTCGCCACCCTGCGCGAGCTGACACGCGACGACAACGCCGCCTACCGCAAGATCGAGCGCGCCGGCACGGCGCTGATGGACGGCCTGCGCGAGATCGGTGCGCGGCTGGGCATTCCCCTGTTGATCCAGGGGTTCCCGCCCGCCTTCTACCTTGGATTCACCGAAGCGGAGTCATTCGAGAATGCCGCCGATTACGCGGCCAGGGCCGATGTCGAGCGCTACGGCCGCTTCGCCGTTGCCATGCTCGAGCGCGGCGTGCGCGTGCTGGAGCGCGGCCTCTGGTACGTCTCGGCGGCACACGACGATGAGCACGTCGCCCGCACCCTCGAAGCCGCCGAGGACGCGCTGCGCCAGGTCTTCAACGCCTGACCGTATGGCTAAAGGAGCGGGCTGCGCGGCCCGCTCCCGGCTCAGTCGGCCTCGATTGCCTGAAAGCGCCGCGATGACAAGAACGCGATGTCGTGTCCCGTGCGCCCGTCGATCAGCAGGTCTGCCAGGATCTCGCCGATAGTCGGCGCGAACTTGTAGCCGCGCCCGGAGAAGCCGCAGGCGATGGCGACCTGTGGGTGGCGTGGGTGCAGCTCCACGATGAAGTCTTCGTCCGGCGTCATCGTGTACATGCAGGTGATCTGCTTGACGACCGGCCCCGATGCGCCCGGCATGTAGCGGTCGAGGACGTTGACCAACAACTCGATCTCCGCTGGCGCGATCTCCCGGTCGATCGTCCGGGCTGTGGTCGGCGTGCCGTAATGCAGGCCGATCTTCAGCCCCACCCCCTCGTCGGCCGGCATCCCGTAGAAGCTGCCCTCGGGCACCGACAGCAGG
>DATGQR010000400.1:0-11263 GCA_035304105.1 Thermomicrobiales bacterium
GCGCACGGCCCGCTGCCACGGCGGCCAGGGCTGTACGATCATCCCCGAGGGTAGCGACGAGGTCCACTTCACGCCGGTGCCGGTCACGCCCCAGGTGCCCGACCCGGAGACGACGCCCTGGCCGATGGGCGACAAGCTGCCGGATGAGCCGCTGCCGCCGGAGGTTGATCAGGCAGCCCTGGAAGCCGCCTTCGACTACGCCTTCAACGACGACGCCCTGCCGAAGCCGCAGCGAACCCGCGCCATGGTCGTGCTCTACAAGGACCGCCTGATCGGCGAGCGCTACGCCCCCGGCTTCGACAAGGACACACGCCACGTCAGCTGGTCGTCCGGCAAGAGCATCACGGCCGCGCTAATCGGCCTGCTGGTCAAGGACGGCCACTTCACGGTCGGCCAGCCCGCGCCACTCGAAGAGTGGCAGGGCGCCAGCGACCCGCGCCGCGAGATCCGAATCGCCGATCTGCTCAACATGTCCAGCGGCCTCAAGTTCATGCGCGCCCAGGACGAAGACCGCCTGGCGCTGGGCTGGACCAGCCAGGACGACCACATGTACATCTACTTCGGCGCGATCAACGTCTTCGAGCACTCGCTCAGCCGGCCGCTGGAGTACCCGCCCGGCACCGTCTGGCGCTACCGCAACGGCGACACGCTCTCGCTCGGCGCGCTGGTGCGCCGCACGGTCGAGGCTCGTGGCGAGGATTATCTGACCTACCCCCAACGTGCGCTCTTCGACAAGCTCGGGATGCGCAACATGGTGCTGGAGGTCGACCCCTGGGGCAACTTCATCATGACCGGCTACGACTACGGCACAGCCCGCGACTGGGCGCGCTTCGGCCTGCTCCACCTGCGTGACGGCGTCTGGCCGGTCACGGGAGAGCGCATCCTGCCCGAGGGCTGGGTCGACTTCATCAGCGCCCCGGCCCCGGCGGCCGAGGAAAAGCAGTACGGCGGTCAGTTCTGGCTCAACGCTGGCGGCCGTCACCCGGACATCCCACGCGACGCCTTCTGGGCGGCCGGCGCCTGGGGCCAGGTCACGATGGCGATCCCGTCGCGCGACATGGTCATCGTCCGGCTCGGCCACGCCCAGTACGCCGACGACTCCTTCGACACGTACCTCAACGACGTCTATGGCCGCATCCTGCGGGCCGTGAAGACCTAGCCGGCAAAGGAGTGCACATGTCCGCCCTCGTCGACGGCCCCGCAACGAACGCTGACGCCGCCAGCTTGAGCCTGGCCAGCGGGTTGACCAACCTCACGATCACGACGCACAGCGAGGTCGGTCACCTGGTGCGCGGCCGCTTCCGGGGCGACCGGCCGAGGATCGACGTCGAGGGTCGCAAAGTCGCCATCCATTCGGGGCGCGGTCCCCTGACCCGCATCCGCGAGCTGCTGAACCGCCGCCAGCGTCCTGCCGGTGACATCTCCTTGCAGGCCGGGATCGGCTGGCGCATCGAGATCTATGCCGGCGTCACCGACGTGCGCGCCGACCTGCGGCACATCGAACTCCTCGGACTCGACGTCGCCGCCGGCGTGCGCCGCCTGGACATCAACCTGCCCCGGCCTCAGGGACGCGTCTACCTGGACTTCACCAGCGGTGTGACGAACGTGCGGCTGCGTCGCCCAGAGGGCGTCCCGATCGAACTCTCAGCGAGCAGCGGCGTCGTGGGTCTGAGGGTTGACGAGCGCCGCCTCCCGCCGATCGGCGCGGCCCTGCGCTGGAGCAGCCCCGGTTTCAGCGAGGAGTCCGATCACTACAGCCTGCGGCTCGCGGCCGGCGTCATCGATCTGGCCGTCGAAACCTACTCAGAAAGCGACCCGGTTTGAGGCCCCCGGGCTGCTAGCATCGGCGCCTCGTGACTAGCCGATAGCGAAGGAGTGCAGGCGAACATGGCGAGTCGATACCGGATCGGTTCCATCGTCTCGGCCGACATCACCCTAGACGACGCGGACGCCCTGAAGGACTTCTACAGCCAGGTCATCGGCTGGGACACTCAAGCGCTGACGATGAGCGACGGCGCGGGCGAGTATCAGGACTACATCGTCAAGGACGACGCCGGCAATTGGGTCGGCGGCGTGTGCCATGCGCGCGGCATGAACGCAGGCATCCCGGCATCGTCCGACTGCGCGGTATGGGCCAGCGGCCCATCGCCGGTGATACCCAGCGCGACCGCCCAGGCGACCCGCTGAAGCGCCCAGGCCTTGCGCTGCACGTCCATATCGATATCGATCTCGAGGCCCTAGCCAGCGGATTGCTCAGCCATAGCGCCTCCTCCCGGCCGGATCGGAAGGCGGCCGACCGCCCGTGGCGAGTGAGGTTCCGAGCCTGGGAGCCTGTGGATACGCAACGCTACGGTCAGAGCACCGCCTCGTCCGCACATCGGGCCTGACAATACCGCGGGGTCCTCCCGCAGACCGGCGTACCGCGATCCTAAGCCGGACACAACGCGCGGACTCTGTGCCGGAAAGGTACCGGCGCGAAGACGGCTTTAGGCCAGGGGCGTGGCGGTGAGGCTGATGTCGCTGATCTCGACGGCGCCTGGGCCGTCGAAGGCGATGTTGAGCTTGATCGCGTCGGGAAGCAGGCCCGGCTTGAGACGGAAGCGGGTCTCGCAGATCACCCAGCCGTTGTCGCCCGTGAGGGCCGTGTGGATGCCACGCGAGGCGAACTCGCCCACGTCCGGGATGTGGCACCACATCTCAAGGTAAGCGCGCGGCCGGACGTTCTCCGAGCGCATCCAGGCGCGGTAGGTCAGCAGGCAGGCTGCCGGCAGCCGCTCGCGAAGCTCAAAGAGCCGGAAGGAGCGCCGGCCGCGGGTCTGGACGCGCCAGCTCTCCGGCGTGGTGGTGATCGCGTCCTGGTGGATCGGGTGGTCGACTGCTGGCGTGAAGCGACGCAGCAGCCGCTCAGGTCCGGCGGGGCGGGGCTCGATGATGCGGGAGCGCACCCAGGACATGACTGACATCGTTGACTCCTCATAACCAGATTGCCGCAGCAATGCCCAGATCGTCGCCCCCAGCCGGGTTGTCGTCCATAGCCGGGTAGACCCAATTTGCGTGGGGGCATTCGGCGAATCGGCCGGGCTTGACGTGCTGGACGGCCCGGTGGAATGCTCTGCCGGCTGCCGGAACGGGGGTGGCTCGACGTTCCCGCCAGCCTGGGAGTGAAAAGCAACATCGGGAACGGGAGACACCCATATGCCAACCCAATCCGGCCTGCCAGCGGGCTACTGGACGCGCCCAGCGACGCTCGACGATGCCGAGGCGGTCGCGGCGATCCTGACGGCCTGCGAGCGCGCCCACGGGCTGGGCACCAGCACCAGCGCGGCGACCGTGCTGGACGATTGGCAGGGCGTGGATCTCGACGAGGAAACGCTGCTGATCATCGCGCCGGATGGCTCGGTTGCGGCCTGCGCGGACGTCCTGAACCGCAGTTATGTCAATATCTCAGTCTACGGCTACGTCCATCCCGATCACACCGGCCGGGGGCTGGGCGGCTACCTCGTCCAGTGGGGCGAGGAGTGGGCGCGCAGCCGGATGGACCGGGCAGAGCCGGGGGCGCGGGTGGTGGTCCAGCATTATGTCCCCTCGCAGGACAAGGCCGCGCTGGAATTGCTGCCGGCGCATGGCTACGAGCCGGTGCGCGTCACCTACGTGATGGGCATCGAACTGGACGCAGCGCCGCCGGAGCCGGAATGGCCCGAGGGTATCCACGTCACCCCCTACCGGCCGGGAGAGGACGACATGGAGGTGCACCTGGCGGTCGAGGACGCCTTTCGCGATCTCTGGGGCCGTCCGCGCAGCGACTTCGAGCGCTTCCAGGCCTACGCACAGGGCGAGGGCGTCAGGCCGGACCTCTGGATCATCGCGCGCGACGAGGCGGGCCAGATTGCCGGCATCAGCCTGGGCACGCTGGCCGACGACCACGGCTGGATCGACACGGTGGGCGTCACCCGCGCGTGGCGGCGCAAGGGACTGGGGCTGGCCCTGCTCCACGCCAGCTTCAGGGCGTTCTTCCGGCGCGGCATCCACGATGTCCGCCTGAGCGTCGATGCCCAGAGCCTGACCGGCGCGAACCGGCTCTACGAGCGCGCCGGGATGCACGTGATCAGCCACTACATCCTGCACCAGAAGGAGCTGCGTTCCGGCTTCGACCTGAGCGACCGCAGCGGGGAGTGAGCGGGACACCCGGCGCGCTGGATCGGGACCGACGGGTCGTTGCGGCGCGACCGCGGGGCGGCTATCACGGAAGTCGGCGGTATATACAATGGGCACGCCCAGGCTGGAGGGGCCAGCATGATCGAACGGCTGCCGCTGGACATCTTCGACGACAAGTCCCCAGAACCTGCTCCCGAGGCCCGCGAGCAGCCTCAGGAGCAGGCGGCCGCGCGAGCGCACGCCGAGCCGCCGGGCGGCGGGAGCTTCGACGTCAGCTGCCAGTGGTGCGGCGAGTGGTTCGACAACGAGCGCGAAACGTGCCCCCATTGTGGCGGCGCCCACCGCAAGCTGGCCTCGCCTGACGAGGATACCCCGGAACTCAGCTGCCAGTGGTGCCTGACGACGATCGAGCCAGGCGCCGAGCGCTGCCCGCAGTGCGGCGCGCGCGTTGTCGTGCCCGGCCAGCAGATCGCAGGCTTGAACGTCCCGGAGAGCGAGTTGATCCCGCTCGAGCAGCGCTTCCAGCAGCTCCGTACCCAGCAGATGCTGGCCGGAATGATGCTCGGCGGCGGGCTCGATAACCTCTTTGGCGGTCTAATCGGCCTGGCGCTCCACCTCTTCGACGATTAGCTCGCGTACGTACGCTGGTTATCCACGCGCCTATCACCCCGCGACAGGTCGCCTGACCCTATCGCGATCTATGTCCTGATGCGCCGGGATTCATAACGGATTCGCTCTACGTGATTGTTACGTTTGGAATGGTCGCTGATGCAGGCGGCACTTTTCACGGTGCGCGCGGCTGGCGGCCAGCGCCTTTTCGGCGCCGGTTTTGCGAACGAGTCGCAGCGAAAGGAGAAGGGATTGAAGCCGTTATTCCGGCTTATCGCCGTCGCTGCGCTGACAGTGCTCTCATTGGGGACGCTCAGCGCGACGGCGAACCACGAAGACCCGGCAGTCGAGCATGACTTCGCCGACCCGGCCTTCGAAGCTCGCTGGGAACGCCTCGACCGCCCGGTCCAGGAGTTTGGCGTCGACCGCACCTTCTGGTGGGGTCCCGGCCCCTACACCGACGGCATGATGGAGCAGTATGCCGAATCGCCCGGCGGCGAGCGGCTGGTGCAGTACTTCGACAAGAGCCGCATGGAGATCATCGACCCGAGCGGTGACCCCAGCGAGCTCTGGTACGTCACCAACGGCCTGCTGGTCGTCGAGATGATCACCGGCAACATGCAGGTCGGTCACAACGAATTCATCCAGCGCGAGCCGGCCAACGTGCCGGTCGCCGGCGACCCGGACAACCAGTTCGGGCCGACGTATGCGACGCTCGCCCAGCGGCTGGATGACGCCCCGCTCGGCGAAGGCGAGTTGGTCACCGGGCGCATCGAACGTGACGGCACGGTCACCGAGGAGCCGGAGCTGGCAGAATACGGCATCGGCTTCGGCACCTACGTGCCGGAGACCAACCACACCGTGGCCGCTCCGTTCTGGGAAATCATGACCACGACCGGCACAATCTACGTCGGTGGCGAGCTGACCAACGGGGCGATCTTCCAGAATCCGTTCTACGCAGTCGGCTTCCCGATCACCGAAGCCTACTGGTCGACCGCGACTGTGGCGGGCGTCGATCAGGACGTCCTGCTGCAGTGCTTCGAGCGCCGCTGCCTGACCTATACGCCGGGCAATGAGCTCGGCTGGCAGGTCGAGGCCGGCAACGTCGGCCAGCACTACTACCGCTGGCGCTACGGCGACGGCGGCGAGCCTGGCCCGGGTCCGGAACCCGAACCGGGCACGGCTCAGATCTACCTCGTGGCGCTCGGCGACAACGGCGAGAATGGCCAGCTCATCGGCTGCCAGGACAGCCTGATCCCGGTCGAGGTTGAGATCGAAGCCACCGACGATCCCGCGACGCGTGTCGAGCGCGCGTTGAACGCGCTCTTCGGCGTCGGCGAGAATCAGGACGATCTCTACAACGCCCTCTACCAGTCCACGCTCACCGTGGATTCCGTGACGGTCGAGGGTGACGAGGTCACGGTCGCCCTGAGCGGCGATGTCCTGGTCGGCGGCACCTGCGACGAGCCGCGCGTCATCGAGCAGATCCGCGCGACGGTCCTCGACGCCGCTGGCGTTGGGATGGCCACGATCACCGTCAACGGCACGCCGCTCGATGACATCTTCGGCCCAGGCGACGACGTTAGCACCGCTGATATCTACTTCGTGGCGATCGGTGACGAGGGCCAGAATGGCATCCCGATCGGCGTGGGCGACAGCTTGATCCCGGTTCCGATGGAGGTCGAGCCGGCCACCGATCCGGCCACGATGATCCAGCGCGCACTGGGACTGTTGCTGGACTACGACTCGGACACGATCACCGACGATGAGGGCCGCGAGCTGTTCAACGCCCTTCATAACTCAGACCTGCAGATCGTGTCGGTCGATGTGACGGACGGCCTGGCCACGGTGCACCTGTCGGGCGAGATCGTCGTCGGCGGCATCGGCGACGAGCCGCGCGTGATCGAGCAGATTCGCCATACGATCCTCGGCATCGAGGGCATCGAGCTGGCGAACGTGTTCGTGGACGGCGTGTACCTGCCGGGTTACTTCGGCGAGTGGGATCTGACCGGTGGTGTCCTGGCGACCTTCGACGTTCAGGGCGAGCTGTTCCAGCTCTGGACCACGAACCCGGACACGATCGCCGACATCCTGGCGCTCGAGGCCGGCGAGAGCGAGGCCACCATCCCGAACGGCCCGATCCACCGTGAGCCGGGCGAGGCACTCCACAACTATCCGTGGAGCTGGCACCTCGACCCGCAGCAGACGGAGATGGCCGAGACAGCCATGGAAGTCTGTGACGGCACGCCGTCCCAGGTCGAGAACAACCTCGATGAGTTCGTCGACAACATCGGGCAATACTGCCCGTGGAACGCCGAGCTGATCCACGTCGAGGACCTGCGCCCGGCGGACGGCGGCGAAGACGGCGAGATGAAGTAGGCCAGAGGCCACTCATCCGCCATGCATGAGCGGGACCGGGGTTGACCCCGGTCCCGCTTCACGTTGCCCCTCGTCGCGAACCATCGAACCCGCGCCCAGGAACCGCAACCTCGGCGCGGCGCGGGTTATGTCGTCTCGTCGCCTTGCGGTATCTGGCCGCCGGGGCGCTCCCAGTCGGTGATGTCTTCGGGGCGGATGCGCTCCCCGGTGCCGCGGCCGCGCGGGGCGCCCGGCGCGGGGTGGCCCAGTTGCAGGATCAGCTCGGGCCGCAGGTGGTCGGGAAGCTCGAGGGCAGCGATCAATCCCGAGCGGCTGACCGAGGTTACCGGCGTCGTGCCCAGCCCCAGTGCGTGCGCCATCAGCTGCATGTTCATTGCCGCCGTGCCGACGTCGATCCAGGTGCTCTCGTCGCGCTCGGCGCGCACGCCCAGTGTCTCGGCCTTGGTCAGATCCGTGCAGATGACGATCAGCGCCGCAGGCTTGCCGTAGAAGCCGGGACCGATTGCGCTGACCAGCTCGATCTTCTTCGGGTCGCGCGTCACGAAAAAGCGATGCAGCCGGCGATTCCCGGCGCTGGACGCCCAGCGGGCTGCCTCGATGATCCGCCGGATATCGGCCACCGACACCGGCTCATCGGTGAATGCGCGCACAGCTCGTCGGGTGCGCATCGTCTCGAACACGATCTCGGCGCGTCGATCCTGATCGCTCATTCCCTCACCCCCGCCCACCGTTCCCGGCTGGCGGGAACTGGAAGGCGTCAAGTCGAATAGGTCGTTTGCAGGCAGACGTGTGGCTAGGCATCGGCCTCCGTGCTCAGCTCACGCAGCATGACGGTGATCCGGCCGGGGGCCTCATGGAGGAAGCTGTGATAGGCGTCCGGATCGGTGCGTCTCGCGGCGAGCGCATTCTGAAGGTCGCGCCGAAAGTCTTCGAGCCAGCGCCGGCGGCGCGCGTCGCCGTCACGGATCATCGCATCGAGCAGCGGCAGGACTCCTTCGAGGATCCGGCGGTCGGCGTAATGCGGTGGCTCGATCGTATGCAGCTCGGCGGTAGAGACGAAATGGGCCAGCAGGCCGAAAGCTTCGTCTTCGCGGAGAACGCGCCCCATCGATCTGCACTCCATCCTACGTTCAGCTCAGCTGCATCCACATCGCGAGGCACTGTAGCGCACCGGCCCCCGCCGCGGCGAGACACGGTGAACATCAACCTCGATCGCGCCCGGCTGTCACAAGGCGCGCTTCGCCAGCGCCGCTAGCCGACGCAGCGGCCGAAGTCGGTCGTCCAGTAGTAATGGAACGGGCTATCGGCGTCGTAGGCCAGGCCGATGCCAATCTCATCGAAGTAGGGGCTCAACATGTTGGCGTTGTGGCCCGGCGAGTTGCGCCAGGCCTCGAAGACGCGCTGGGCCGCGTCGTAGCCGGCCGCAATGTTCTCGCCCTTGTACGAGGGGCAGGCATAGCCTGCGGCCTGCATGCGATCCCACGGGGTCACGCCCTCCGGCGTGTCGTGGCTGAAGTAGGCGCGCGCCGCCATGTCTTCGCTGTGCCGCTGGGCCGCCAGATCGAGCGTCGCGTTGCGCGCCAGCGGTCCAAGGCCGTTTTCGACGCGATAGGCATTCAGCAGGGACAGGAACTCGGCTTCCGCCTGATCGAGCACCGGGTCGCCGGCCTGGGGTGTCGCCGTCAGGTCCGGAGATGTCTCGGTCGGCGTTGCCGGGGGCTCAGTCGGTGTAGGCTCCGGCTCGGGGTTGGGGGCGGAGATGGTGAAGCTGGCCGCGGCGTCCTCGCCAGCCCAGACGCCATCTCCCCGCACCAGCACGTTCAGCGCGTACTCACCGTCCGGGGCGCTCACCGGAATGAGGAAGTCTGCCTTGACCTCGATGTCCCCGCGCGGGATGGCGCGCCAGGACAGCACTCCGATCGTGCGGCCACCCGGATTCTCGATGAATCCGTAAATGGCAACCGAACCGCGCGCCATGCGAAGCTCGGAGACTTCAACTGTGACCTCGACGGTATCGCCCGGCGCGGCGAAGGCCGGCTCGACGCTCGCGGCCACAGCTGGCATGGGCGCGGCCGAGGTCGATGCGAGCGGCGCGAATGCGGCGAGCGCGAAGATGAGCGCGAGAGCGCGGAAAACGAAGCTACCTGGCCATGGCAATGACATGCTGGCCTCTTCCCCACTGGAGAGCCGCTCAACTCCCCCACCAGCGGCTCTTACGTATCATGAGTAACGAGGGTACGCCTGGTAAGTCACACTGACAAGTTGAGGAACCACTGAAGACCGCGTTGTATTGAGGTGGTGCGCACGATCGGTAGTCGTAGAGGTGGGGACAAGCTCCACCCCTACGATGACATGCAGACGTGATCCCAATGTGCTGCCAGGTAATTCACCAGGGGGGCGTAGTAGACACCAGCCGGGAATCGCCACCTCCCCGGCTGCATGGCGCTCAGTCCAGCGGTCATGTGGGCAGGCCGCCGGGTAGGCGCTCCGGCGGCCTGGATGCGATGGTCCCTACATGTCAGCTATCAATAGAGTTCGAGATACCGGTCGCGCTCCCACTGGCTGACGTGCAGCCGGAAGAGATCCCATTCCTGCCGCTGGGCATCGACCAGGTGCTCGAAGACATGCGAGCCCAGGGCCTCGCGGACGACCTCGTCCTGCTCCATCTCGGCGATGGCTTCGGACAGCGTCGTGGGCAGCGTGCCGACGTTGCGGCGCTGGAGGTCCTCGTCGGTGAAGAGGTACAGGTTCTCCTCGACCGGTGGCGGCAACTCGATCTTGTTCTCGATCCCGTCCAGCCCGGCGGCGAGCATCACGGCATACGCCAGGTACGGGTTGCAGGCAGGGTCGGGGCAGCGCAGCTCGACGCGCGTCGCGCGCGTCTGGCCGGCGCGGATCGTCGGGACGCGGATCAACGCCGAGCGGTTCTGGCGCGCCCAGGAGATGTAGACCGGCGCCTCGTAGCCGGGCACAAGCCGGCGGTAGGAATTGACGATCGGCGCCAGCACGGCACACATGCCACGGGCGTGGGCGAGCTGGCCGGCGATGAAGTAGCGCGCCAGGTCGGACAGGCCATAGCTGTCGTCGAGGTCGGCAAAGACGTTCTCGCCGGTTTCGAGGGAGCTGAAGGACTGGTGGACGTGCATCCCCGAGCCGGCGATCCCGGCGATCGGCTTGGGCATGAAGGTTGCGTGCAGGCCGTGCTGCTGAGCGATGGCCTTGAGGGTGTACTTGAAGATCGTCACCTCGTCTGCGCCGGTCAGGGCGTTGCGGTACTCAAAGTCGATCTCGTGCTGGCCGATAGCGAGCTCATGGTGGCCGGCCTCGACCTTGATGCCCAGCTGTTGCAGCGCGGTGATCATGTCCTTGCGGACCGCCGCAGCGAGGTCGGCCGTGAAGTCGAAATAGCTGCCGCGGTCGTGGGGCAGCACGGAGAGCTGGCCGTTTTCGTCGCGGGTGAAGAGGAAGAACTCCGGCTCCGGCCCGGTGTTGTAGCGGTAGCCGAGCTTGGCGAGGCGTTCGAGCTGGCGCAACAACACGGCGCGCGGATCGCCGTCGAAGATCTCGCCGTCCGGGCGGTGAACCCAGCAAATGACTTGCGCCGTGCAGCGCTCGCCGCGCTCCCAGGGCAGGATGTTGAAGGTCGCCAGGTCGGGCATCAGGAACATGTCGCTCTCGGCAATGCGCGCGAAGCCGGCGATTGTCGAGCCATCGAACCACTGGCCTTCCTTGATGACCCGGGGAAAGGCTTCGACCGGAATCGTGACCGTCTTGACCATGCCCATGACGTCGCTGAACTGCAGGTTGACGAACCTGACGCCCTGCTCCTCACAGGTTGCAAGCACTTCGTCGGCGCTCGGGGTGGGCTTCGAGCGGCCGATGTTTTCGAGGTTTTCGAGCGCGGCGACCAACGGCGGTCCTTTCATCTCGTGCCTTTGTTACGATCGACGATTCAATGCGTAAAGCCTACACCGCGCCGGGATGCGGGCGACGAGCTTCACCCACCGCAAGCGGTGACGTAGACTCTTGACACGCGCCGGGAGGGGCACGGGTCCGGGACAGGGCGGAAAGGGCAAAGCATGAACCGCGGCCAGACGACGAGCAACTTCTACGCGGTCAT
>DATGQR010000401.1:0-16875 GCA_035304105.1 Thermomicrobiales bacterium
ACCACTGTCGTAGGGGTCAGGTATCCACGGAGTGGGTGCTGTCTCCACCCGGCGACGCAGTCGCTCTCATGAGACAGGCCTCACCCGGTAACAACTCACGCCGCCCCCGAGAGCATCCTGGCTGGCAAAGGCGACGGCCCGGGCGAGGTGTCTCGTGCCCGGGCCGCCAGGGGCGGGTTTCGGTTGTGGTCATGCGGGAGTCCTAGCCGCGCTGGAGGTCGCCGTGCTCGTAGCGCCACTTAAGGAAAGCGAGTTGCTGGAACTCGCGATCTGAGTCACAGCGCTCCCGGAAGGCGTTGTAGCTGCACTTGAGCGCTTCGAGGCGGGCGATCTCTTCGGGCGTGAAGCCCTGGGATGCGAGCTGGTGGGTGCTGTGGGTCGTCGTGGCGGTCGTCATCTCCGGAGTCCTTTCGGGAGAGCGGTGGTGGTTTGCTGTCTGTGATATCCACTCTAGGGTCCGGGCGCGGGCGGCAGGATCGCGATCGATACGGGCCGCCTGTCGTCTACGCTACACCCCTTCCGGATATCCGCTGTGCTGGTATGACCGCTGGTCGGGGCGTTTCTTACACATCTGAGCTGCCTCTCTGGTGATGGGGATCTGTAGGGCTGTGCCGGTGGCGCGCCTCGTGCGGAGACCGTTCGGGTTGAGAAGGGGAGTGGCGTCGTTGGATAGGCACGCCACCGGCACAGCCCTACAGAATGGCCGGCGGGGCCCCGGCCAGGTTGCGTGGCGCTTTAGGCCCGCTCGCGCCCGGGCAGGTCACGCTCGAAGATCGTGTCCGGCTCGGGGCGGGGCGCGATCCGGACCGGCTGCTCGGCGACGCCGACGCCGTGGCTAAAGACCAGTTCGCCGCCGAACCAGGCGCCGGCGATGACGGCGGCGTTGCCAATCAGCGTGCAGGCGACCGCTGCCGCAGCCTGCATGCCGGAAAGCTCGCCCGTGCCGCCGCGCACCAGCAGGTTGCCAACGAAGATCATCGTTGCCGTGCCCATCAGCAGCATGTGGCGGTTGACGGTGCGCCCGGCGGAATCATCCGGGCCGATCCGGCGCGCGTCGAGCAGGCCGGTGAGCGCCGCGCCTGAGGCCGCCGCCAGCCCCAACGAGAGAGTCCAGAAGCTGACCTCCCACCAGAAGCCACCGCGCCAGAGTGCGAGGACGTCCCAGAGGAAGGCAAGGCTCCAGAGCGCGATCGGGAAGTCGGTCAGGATGGGGTGCAGCGGGTGGCCAAGGGCCTGGAAGCGGCCGTCACGGCGGGCGAGCATGAGGGGTGGCTCCAGTCTAGAGATCGAATACTGAGAGCAGCAGGAGCACGAAGCCGACGACGGCGATCAGGCCGTGGGCGCCGACGAGCGCCGCCGGGTGGCGGATGCCGCGCAGGTGGAAGGAGGCCAGGGCGACCCCGCCGAGCGCGGCCACCAGGAAGGCGATCAGCGCGGCGGTGGCCCAGTCACTGGCGTCGTCGAAGACGGCCAGCAGGAGCAGGAGCACGCCGATGACGGCGGCCAGGCCGTGGATGACGGCGACTCCGCCGGGCATGTCATGGCCTTGAAAGTAGCGGGCGGCCAGGTAGACGCCGCCGAGCGCGGCCAGGGCGAACAGGACGACTGCGACCTCCTGCATGGTGTTCCTCCTCGGGGTCTGCGGGCCGGCGCATCGACGTGATGCTGTACTGCTGGACACAGACTAGCAGATCAAATACACTAAGTCAATAAGTTTCTGTGATTTCTTGACAGGCAGCCCTCAGCGATGAATCCTCCAACCCGGCGACGAGAGGGGACGCCCGATATGGACACCAGCGACCACGGCGCCCAGTGGCGCCAACGCTTCTTCACTTCCACCCGCGGGCGGATCGTGATGCTGCTGCGCGAGAGCGCGCGCACCGTCAACGAGCTGGCCGAACGGCTGGAGCTCACCGACAATGCTGTCCGCACGCATCTGGCCTCGCTGGAGCGCGACGGCCTGATCGAGCGCGCCGGCCAGCGCCGGGGCGGGGGCAAGCCCTCGATCACCTACGCGATCACACCGGACGCCGAGCAGCTGTTCCCCAAGGCCTACAGCCTGGTGCTCACCAGCCTGCTTGCGACGCTCGACGAGCGCCTGGATGACGAAACGCGCGACGCCCTGCTGGCCGAGGCCGGCCGTCGCCTGGGGCCCCCGACCCCGGTGGAGGGCAACCTGGAAGAGCGCGCCGCCCAGGCGGCGGAGGTGCTGACCGGCATCGGCGGGCTGGCGGCGGTCGAGCGCCGCGACGGGCGGCTCTTCATCCAGGGGCGGAGCTGCCCGCTGCTCGACACGGCCGCCCAGCGCCCCGACATCTGCCGCCTGGCCGCCGCGCTGGTCGAGTCGCTGGTCGGCGTGCCGGTGACGATCCGCTGCGCCTACGGGACGCGCCCGCGCTGCTGCTTCGAGTTGGGCAGCGCCGCCTGACGCGCGGGACACTGGACTGGAGAGGGACGCCGCGCGCGGGTATCCTTGCCGGATGAGCATGGCACGGGGCAGCTTCACCAGATGACCAATCTAAACGGCCGGCTGGTCGACATTCACGCGCACGTCCTGCCCGCCGTCGACGACGGCCCGCGCGACGACGCAAGCGCGCTCGAAATGCTGCGCGTGGCCGCCGAGGACGGCATCGGCACGATCGTCGCCACCCCACACACTCACTGGGTGCGCGGGGCGCGGCTGCCGGAGGCGGTCGCCCGGCTCAACGAGCTGGCGCGCGAGGCCGGGATCGATATCGAGGTGCTGGCCGGCAGCGAGGCGCGCATCGCCGCCGACCTGCTGGAGCAGCACACGCGCGGCGATATCCTGACGCTCAACGGCACGCACTACCTGCTGCTGGAGCTATACCTGAGCCATGACTGGAAAATCGAGGTGATCGAGCGGGTGCTCGGGCGGCTGCTGGACGCCGGGCTGCAGCCGATCCTGGCGCACCCGGAGCGCTACCCGTTCGTGGTGCTCGATCCGTTGGTGGTCGAGCGCTTCGTGCGGCTCGGGGTGCCGCTGCAGCTCAACGCCCCCTCGCTCTCCGGGTATCACAGCCAGGGCTCGCAGCGCGCCGCGCTCGCGCTGGTCGAGGCCGGCCTGATCCACCTGGTCGCCAGCGACGCCCACAGCCCGGCCTACCGCCCGCCCCGGCTCAGCGCAGCGCTGGAGACGATCGCGGCCATGCGCGGCCCGGAGTACGTCGCCGGGCTGCGCGCCAACGCCGAGGCGGTCATCCGCGGCGCCCCCCTGAATCTGGACCTCGGCACCACTTGACCGTCGGGCAATAATCGGAGTGGGAAGCTGGCGCGCGGTGCGATGGGAGGACGCATGCCCGACATCGACGATTGGATCAACGAGATCGGCCAGGTCGGCATGATCCTGCACGAGAGCGGCGCAGCTGAGGGCGGCGCCGGCAACATCTCGCTGTTCCTGCCGGCCGAGACGACCGGGCTGCGCGGCTTCTGCCTGGCGCGCTTCCCGCGCGACCGCGCCTACAGCCTGCCGGGCGATGCGCGCCTGCCGCACGGCACGCTGCTGGTGACCGGCAGCCGCCGGCGGCTGCGCGACATCCTGCGCTCGCCGGACACTTCCCTGTGCGCCATCCAGATCGAGCCAGACGGCTCCAGCTACCTGCACCACGCCAAGAACGTCGACATCCAGCCGACCAGCGAGATCGACTCGCACATCGGCATCCACGCCGTCCAGCTGGCCGGCGCGCCGCGGATCAGCGCCGTCGTCCACGCCCAGCCGCCCAACCTGACCTACCTGACCCATATTCCCGCGTACCGCGACCAGGGGCGCTTCAACCGCCAGCTCTACCGCTGGCAGCCGGAGACGATCGCGATGCTGCCAAACGGCATCCGCGTGCTGCCCTTCGAGGTGCCCGGCACTCCCCGCCAGGGTGAACTGACCCAGGACGCGATGACGCGCCACAAGGTCGTCGTCTGGGCCAAGCACGGCATCATCGCGCGCTCGGTCAGCGGCCCGATGGAGGCGCTGGACCTGATCGAGTACGTCGAAGCCGCCGCCACCTACGAGCGCTTCGACATTCAGGCCGGTCGCCCGGCGGACGGCCTCTCGCTGGAGGAGATGCGCGCCATCGCCCGGCGTTTCGGCGTCCACGCTCCGGTGCTCGAGTACATGCCGGCCGACATCCTCAAAGCGCCGGCGCAGGTGTAGCAGCCCGATGAAGACGCCGACCAGCATCCAGGCAGCCGTGCTCGTGCCGGTCTACCGCGGCGATGGGGACGAGCCCCATCTGGTGTTCATCCACCGCGCGCCGGGCGGTCCCCACGGCGGGCAGATCGCCTTCCCCGGCGGCGTGCGCGAGCCGGGCGACCTGACGCTGCGCGACACGGCGCTGCGCGAGGCGCACGAGGAGATCGGGCTCCACCCGGAGCTGGTCGAGATCGTCGAGGAGCTGGAGCCGGTCGACACGCGCGCGACCGGGTTCACGATCACGCCCTACCTGGCGCGCATCGAGCGCCCGGAGGTCTGGCGGCCGCAGCCCGGCGAGGTGGCCGCGGTGCTGGAGGTCAGGGTCGCCGATCTGCTGGCGCCCGGTGTCCACGGCAGCCGCATGGCGCAGTTCCCCGGCTGGCCCGCCCCGCGCCGGATCGACTTCTACCGCATCGGCCCCCACGAGCTCTGGGGCGCCACCTACCGCATCGTCACCCCGCTGCTGCCCCGGCTGGCGAACGGCGAACTGCCAGAACCGTACTGATCCGCATGCGGGGCGGAACCTGCCGCCAACTGTCGAGGCACTGGGGGATCGGCGGCTACGAGATGGACGGCGCATTTCATCTGGCGGCAAAGGCCAGGGACACCCCTTGAGGCTTGCCGCCAGATGAAATGCGCTGCCTCTCACCCCCTACGGCCCACCGGATGCACACCGGAGCCACATTTATCGATCATCGTAGGGGCGGCGACCGGCGGATCCCAACCGGGCCGCAGGTCGGAACGCAGGCCTCAGGAAGCGCTGGTTGTCAGGGCTTGGTACGCACGGCGGGCCCGTAACGCCGTGGCATCAAGGCGTCGCGCCTGCCGTGCGAGACCACGGCCGGATCCTATGCCTGCGCGGAGCCCCTGCCTCACGATGACTGGTTCAGCGACGGACTCAGCCGCCGTGGACGAGTTCGGCGTCGGCGTCGGGGAGCTCGTCGCGGTCGGGGCGCCAGTTGCGGGCGACGTGGAACTCTTCGGCGTACTTGACGTCATGGCGCTTGCCGGTCTCGGACATCCAGCCGCGCACCATCTCCTCCAGGCGCTCGAAGTTGGCGCCGAGCTGGCTGTGATGGGCGCGCAGGGCCGCGATCTTGCGGTCGACCACCGGGGTGATGTCGACGAAAGTGTTGGGATTCGGCGCGGCCACGAACCAGATCTCATCGACGCGGTGCGGCTTGAGCCCCTCTTCCATCAACAGGTCCGGGAAGTCCCAGGGGTTCTGGGCGGCCGGGTAGATCGCCGCGACGGCGGTCTCGCCCACGGCCAGGTGGTCGGGGTGGTAGAGGCCGATCGAATACTGGGGCTCCCAGTGGACGACCGGCGCCATGCAGATGATGCGGCTGGGACGGTGCATGCGGATCAGGCGCACCAGGTCCTTACGCAACTCGAGCGTGTGGAAGATCTGGCCATCGGGGTAATCAAGGAAGGTGATGCCGCTGACGCCGAGCACGTCACAGGCGGCGCGCTGCTCGGCCTTGCGCGTCTCGGACACGCGCTTGCGCGCCTCGGGGCCGACGTCGGTGGCGTCATCGCCGCCGCCCGCCGTGCCGTCGGTCACGATCACGAAATGGATATCCCAGCCTTCGTCCGCCCAGAGCGCGACCGTTCCGGCGCAGCTGAATTCCGCGTCGTCGGGATGGGCGACGATGACCATCGCACGCTTCTCAAGCTGGATCTCTGCAGACATACGCTTCGCTCTCCATTCAAGCGGTCCTGGCCGGCATTCATCGGCGACCAGTGCGAATGCTAACACCACTGCGCGGACGGCCCACCTGCCCGGTTGATCTGGCCGATGCGGATGGACGCCCGCCCCGGAGGCCCGTCCGTCCGGGGTGTCGCAGTACTGGAACGCGGCTGCGCCCGCTGCAATTCCTTCTTTCGGGCTAGCGGAGAAGTTGGCGCGCTGGACATTGGCGTGTTAGAACAAGCGTCACACAGAGGCGGTGGGGGACCTACGACCGCCTCCCGAGGCCGCAACGCTCTGGAGGGGGAGCGCCATGGACCCGTGGGAGGACGATTCGTCATCATGCAACAACTAAAGATCCAGCGGCTCTCGCGGCTGCTGCTCGTGGCCTGCATGCTTTGCGTCGCGCTGGCGCAAGGCGTGGCCGCCGAGGAGCCGCGCGAGCTGGCGGTGCAGCGCGACCCGCAGGCCGGTTACAACCCTGCGACCAACACCTTCCGGGTCTACGCGCACCGCGAGGGCCTGGTCGGCTACACGACCGCCAACGGCCACGTCATCCAGCCGAACGACTTT
This sequence comes from Thermomicrobiales bacterium, assembly GCA_035304105.1. Lineage (GTDB taxonomy): Bacteria > Chloroflexota > Chloroflexia > Thermomicrobiales > CFX8 > JAUIIK01. Next base: position 6,468 of record DATGQR010000401.1, read on the forward strand.
TTCGTGGCGCTACCGTGCTGGTGCTCGCTGTCCAGCAAGGGCGGCGACGAGTTCCAGGTACGCATCACCTACAAGGGCAAGTCGCTGGTCGTGCCGGTCTGGGACGTCGGCCCCTGGAACACCGAGGACAACTACTGGGATCCGCCGGAAGAGCGGAGCTTCAAGGGCCTGCCGCGCGGCGTCCCGGCAGCCGAAGCGGCCTACTTCGACGGCTACAACGGCGGGCGCGATGGCAAGGGCCGCGAGGTGCGCTCGCCGGCCGGCATGGACATCGGCGACGGCGCGTTCTACGCGCTGGGCATGACCGACTCCGACTGGGTCGACGTCGAGTTCCTGTGGCTGGACGGTACGCTGGCAGGGCCGGAGGGACCGACGCGTGAGGAGATCGCCGCGTCGCTGCCGCCGCTCCAGCCGCGCTTCAGTGACATCGCCACCGTGTGGTGGGACGAGCGCCCGCCGATCGACGACCACGTGACGCCGATCGAGGACGGCCGCTACGGCTACGTCCCGGAGACCGGGCACAACGTGCCGCACGAGATCCTGAACTACTGGCACAGCCACGGCGGCTGGAAGACACTCGGCCTACCGGTCGGTGAGTTTCACCGCGCCATCGAGCGCGACGGCGACACGCGCTACATCCAGCACTTCGAGCGCGCGGTCCTGGAGCTGGTCTGGCCGGAGGATGGCGGCGAGCCATACGTCGTGCCGGAGGACCTGGGATACGAGACCTTCATCGACCCCGACGCCTGGGAGCAGATCGAGCCGTTCCAGGACGACGGCTGGGCGCGCTACATCCCCGATACCGGCCACTCGCTGGGCGGCGGCTTCCGGCGGGTCTGGGAGGCGCACGGCGGCGCGGAAGTCTTCGGCCTGCCGATCTCGGAGGAGTGGGGCACGGTGGCGCCCTGGGGCGAGCCGGTGGTCTACCAGGTCTTCGAGCGGGCGCGCTTCGAGTGGTGGCCCAACCGCGCTGGCGCCGGTGACGAGATCACTTTCGGGCTCCTGGGGCTTGAACTGCTGCTCCAGGAAGGCTGGATCGAACCCGCGCCGGCCGAGTAGCCGGCCAGGCGGAACCGCGCTTTTCCCCAGGCGCGGTTCCGCCTCGTTCCGATCACCAATTTGTGCTACGCTTGTGGCAAGCCCCACTGCTGGAGCTTGCTGAATCGGTCGCCGACCGGTCGGCCAGGCTACGAACATTTCAGGTGACGGTAGGTCAGACGCAAGTGGCCTGGCATCCTGGCCCTGGTGATCATTCACGCCTGTCGCGACGCGTGCGACACGAGCCGTTCAACCCGCGCATCCCGAGCATCGTGATGAAGCGACCCGGGGTATTGGGAGCGGCGTTAATGATCTCCGGCATGGGTGCGAGCGCCCTGCTGATTCGATCGATGCCGAGCTGGCCACGCTGGATGATCTTCCCGAGCATGGGACTGGCGGTGCTGGCGCTGGCCGCGACGGTGGTCGGGACGGCACTGCTGGCCGTCCTGGCGCTGCAGCCGGTGATCGTCTCCCGAGAAGATCTCGGCTGGGACGAGGAGCCGCTGGCGTCGACGGGCATCCCGGCGGCGCTTCAGCGCAAGTGCGAAGCGCTGGGCTACTGGACGTGCGAATCGCTCGCGGAGGCCATCGACAAAGGCTTGTTCCCCTGGAACGAGCTGGACTACGATGAGCGACAGCAAGTTCACCGGGCGATCCAATTCTGGCGGGCAACGACGCTCTCCAAGCGCTAGTCGTTTCGTCCGCACCTGGGCGCTGGGACGCAACCAGGAGTGGAACGCCTCGTTGTATTAGTGGGAGGCGGCGCGATCTCGATCGGGCCGTTCATCACGTACAGGGAAATTGAAGCAGTACATTGATCAAGCGCGCATTCGTCGTCTCCATCGTTCTGGCCATCGTGGGCGTGCTGGCGTATCTGGCGGACATCGAGCTGCTCGTGCGGGCACTCGAGGCGCTGCCGCCACAGCAGCTGGCACTCCTGGTCGGCGTGTTCCTGTTCGGCGCGCTGGTCAAGGGACTGCGCTGGGCCTTCTACCTGCGCGCCGCCAAGCTCGATATCCGCTGGCGCGATGGGATGACGACCTACCTGGCGGCCATGACCACCTCGCCGCTCCCGGGCGGCTCCTGGCTCGCGCCGCGGCTGGCTCAGGAGCACGGACACGTGCGCATGCGCCAGGCCGCGCCGGCGGTCTTCTTCGGCTTCATCGTCGACGCCATCACCGTGCCGACGCTGGTGTTCATCCTGTTCCTGGCCACCGATCAGCCGCGCTATAGCTTCGTCGTGCCGCTGGTCGGCCTGGGCCTGGGAATCACCCTCTTCAGCGTCGGCCGCTCCCAGCTCGTCTGGAATTTCGTCTCGCGACAGCTGGCGCGCACGCGCTTCACCCGCGGCTGGCTCCCCAAGGAGCAGGACATCCAGATCCGCGTGCGCGCGCTGATGCGCCCCGGCCCGGTCCTCGGCGGCATCATTTTCAGCCTGGGCGCGACGCTCTGCTCGGCAGCCTTCCTGATGGTGATCGTCGACGCGCTGACCATCCGCGGCTTGCAGCCGCTGGAAGCACTGTGGATCCACACCGTCTCGGAGACGGCCGGCATCGCCATTCCGATCCCGGGTGGTTTCGGCGTGACCGACTCGTCAATCGCCGGGATGCTCAACCGGACCGGCATCGGCCTGACCCGCGCCACCTTCCTGGCGCTGATCCTGCGCTCGATGAGCGTCGTGTTCCGCGTCTTCTTCGGCACGCTGTTCCTGTTCCTCTACTACGACCGCTTCCTGCTGAGCGTGCTCGACATCCGCGGCCGCACGCGCAACGCGTACCGGCGCGCGATCACCATCCCCGGGCTCAAGCAGACGCTGCGCCCGCTGGCCGCGGCCCTGCACCTGCGCCACCGCCAGCCGGTCGCGCCGATGCTCGACATCCCGGGGCCGATCGAAGAGGGCTCCGTCGGCGATTGACGACCTCCACCCCGCGCTGAACTCACCACGCACGCAGCCGGCCGGGCACTCCGGCGCGCGCCTTGTTGACGCCTCCACCCCTCTGGTACAGTATGCGTACGTACGCACTCTCCCAGGCGCTCGACGCGGGCGCGGCAGACGCAGAAATGCGTGTATTCTCGGCCTTGCCAGGGTATAATTAGAACATCTGTTCTGGACACCAAGGCGCTGGGAGCGCGGACGCAGAGACCGGTCATCGACACGTTCCAGCGCGGCAAGCGGCGAACAGGATCCGGACCGGGCCAAGGCGACCGGAATGGATTCGCCGCTCCCTGGAGGCCCACACAATCGCGCGGCGGCATCCGGAAGGAGACCCAGCCATGACATCCGCGACCACGACAGCCCAAACCCTCATTGAGACTCTGACGGTTGACGACCTGGAGGCGGCGGGGTTCAGTGGGGAGCAGATCGCGCGCCTGGTCGAGACGCGCGAGCGCTATTCCCGCTTCCACGAGTTCTTCGACGAGCGCGAACTGCAGCGGCTCAGTTTCCTGCGGTGGCGCGTCGAGGAGGGCCACATCGACGCCGTCCTGGGCAACTGAAAGCGCGGCCGCCGGCCGAGCCGGACACGAGTTTCGCCGCGTTCCCAGGCCAGCGCGAGAAATCAACCGGGAATGCAACCTCTGATACATGCGAGGTACGCGGCTCAACCTTAGACTGATACTTACGGAACATAGGCTGTGGCGATGAAGCCGCAGCAACGCGAAGGTCGACGAGGCAGTCGACGGCCAGCCACGCACCGGGGCTGGCACGCACCGCAGCGACGGGAGAACGCACCATGGCAGCATCGACGACGATGACGCCGCGCTCGGCGACGACGAGCGATCTCAAAGCCGCCGGCTTCACCACCGCCGAGGTGGCCCGGCTGGTTGAGGCGCGCGCTTGCTACACCCCTTACCGCGAGCTATTCAGCAAGCGCGAGTTCCAGCGCCTCAGCTTTTTGCGCTGGGAGGTCGAACAGGGCAGGCTCGAGCCCTAACCTCTTCGACGCACTATTTCATCGCGGTATGACCACGGCCCGGGGCTGACAGCCACCGGGCCGGTTCATTTTCAGCTGGCATGTGTGCAGCAATCGAAGAATACCTGCCGCCGCTCCGCCACATTGCATTTGGATGGTCTGCCCGTTCAATGTTCGTAGGGTGGAGCTTGTCTCCACTCCTACGATGGTTGGGCAAGCACGGTTGCAGCGGACGGGTCAGGCGATCGGCAACGCGGTGGGGGCTAGCGTGCTTTGATGCCGTCCCAGAGCGCGGCGAGGACGCGACCGGGGTAGTCGGCCGGCAGTTCGGCGTCGGCCGGGAGCTGGAAGAGCTTGTGGAAGATGATCCCGCCGGGAATCATGTCGGCAATCAGGGCGGGGTCCACATCCGGGCGGACCTCACCGCGCGCGATGCCGCGCTCGATGATCTGCCGAACCGCCGCCTGGCGTGGTTGGATGACGTGCTCGCGAAAGGCCTTCAGCACGCTCGGGTTGGTGAGCGCAGTGCCGATGATCTGGCTCATCACCGGGAACAGCACCGCGGTGGCCGCCCGCTCGCGAAAGAACGCGGTCAGCTCTAGCAGGTCCTGCAAAGTGTCGCCGGTGTCGGGGATCTCCAGGTCGACGTCGATCTCGCTGAAGGCGCGGACCATGATCTCTTCGACCGAACTGAAGCGCCGGTAGATCGTCGTTTTACCGACGCCGGCGCGCTCGGCGATGCCCTCGATCGTCAGGGCCGGGTACCCCTGCTCGGCGAGCAGCTCGATGGTGGCCCGGAGAATCGCCTTGTCGGCCCGGGCGCTGCGAGGGCGCCCGGGCCGTCGTGGTTTGCTGTCCTGCTGCAAGCTCACACGCGCGCCGCCTCGGTTTCCGAACTCTCGACTGCCACGGCTTCCGCCTCGGCCGGCTGGCGCGACGGCAGGAAGGCCAGCGCCACGAGCGCCCCGGCCAGCGCCACGCCAGCGGCAACCTGGAAGGTCACGCCCATGGCGTCGACGAAGCCGGCGTCGGCCGCGAGCGCCAGCGCCTGACCGGCCTGACCACCGATCTGCCCGGCCACACCCAGCGCCCCGCCGATCGAATTCTCGACGGCGGCCGCCTGTGGAGCCGGCAAGCCGGTCGCGGCAGCGCTCATCTCCGAAGTGTAGATGGTCGAGGTGATGCTGCCGAGCACGGCCACGCCCAGCGCGCCGCCGACCTGCCGGGTGGTGTCGTTGACGGCCGAACCGACGCCAGCGTTGCTCTCCGGGATGGCGGACATGATGGCGTCGGTCGCCGGGGCCATGGCGTTGCCCATCCCGAAGCCCAGGATCAAGAAGAGCGAGGAGATCGTCAGGTAGCCGCTGTCCACTTCCAGCATCGAGGCGTACAGCAGGCCGCCGGAGACGATCGTCAGCCCCAGGGCCACCGCCACCCGTGTCCCGACGCGCGGCACGAGCCGGGTGCTCAAGCCGGTGCCCATGCCGATGCCGACGGCCACCGGCAGCATCCGCAGGCCAGCCTCCAACGGCGTGTAGCCGATGACGAACTGGAGGTACTGGGTCAGGATGAAGATCGAGCCGAACAGCGCAAAGAAGACCAGACTGATCGCCGCGGCTCCGGCGCTGAAGCGCGCGTCGCGGAACAACTCGAGCTTGAGCATCGGCTCGGGAATCCGGCGCTCCCAGGCCAGGAAGGCGGCCAGCAGCAGCGTGGCCAGGCCGAAGGCGCTCAGGGTGAGCGGGCTCGTCCAGCCCTCGTTGGGCGCCTCGATGATCGCGTAGAGCAGCGTCGCCAGCGCGGCGATCGAGAGCAGCCCGCCGAACCAGTCGATGGCCGGGGCGTGCTCGTCGCGCGACTCCGGCACCAGCCACCAGCCAGCCAGCATCGCGGCAGCGATGATCGGGATGTTGACCAGGAAGATCGAGCCCCACCAGAAGTGATCGAGCAGCCAGCCGCCGGCCACCGGCCCGAGCGGCACGCCGACGCCGGCCGTCGCCGCCCAGATGGCGATGGCCCGGGCGCGCTCCTCCCTGGGGAAGACGTTGACGAGGATCGAGAGCGTGGCCGGCATGATCAGCGCGCCGCCGACGCCCATTAGCGCCCGGCTGGCGATCAGCATGTCCGACGACCCGGAGTAGGCCGCCAGCAGCGACGACAACCCGAAGATGACGAAGCCGGCGTAGAGCGCCAGCTTGCGGCCGAACTTGTCGCCCAGGCTGCCCATCACCAGCAGCAAGCCGGCGAAGACCAGCACGTACGAATCGACGATCCACTGCAGATCGCTGCCGCTGGCATCCAGCTCGCCGACCAGCGTCGGCAGGGCGACGTTGAGGATGGTGTTGTCGAGCGCGATCACCAGCAAGCTCAGGCAAAGGACTATCAGCGTCCACCAGCGGCGCTCATAGCCCCGCGCGTGCATCGACTCCATCGTCGGCACTCCCTTCTGCTTTCGCATTTCATCGATACGCTGTCGTATCGAAACATGATCGTATCGTAATGCGGGATGGTGGTGGTGTCAAGGGGGGGTAGGGAAGAGGGAACAGGGAACAGGGAAAGACGGCCTTCACCCCCAGCCCGTGACCCGCTTCGCGGGCCTCCCACCCGCTCGCTGCGCGGAGGGAGAGGGGGAGGAAGGAGAGAGCGCGGTTGTTCGCTCGCTCTGACGCAACAAGAGGGTTCCCTCGAAATCGAGCGGGGTGCCCTCTGGGCCGCGGCCGGGGGTGGGGGCTTTTTCCTACAGACTATGAACTACAACCTACAAACTATCCTCATACTCGCCCGGTGGCGATGATGAATGTGAAGTAGGCGATGACGAGGATCATGGAGAAGCCGGTGGCGGCGATGCCGGAGAGCATGGGGTTGGCATCGCGGCGGCGGAGCAGGGCGAAGATGGCCATGCCCGCGAGGAAGGCGATGATGACCGGCAGGTACTGCTGCATAGCGTGGCGTTTCCTCTCCGGCGTCGCGCGGACGTTCAGGCTCCAGTGTAGGGAGCGCCCGGCCGGCGGGGTGATCGCCCATTCGTCCCGGTTCCCCTCGTAGAATGTGACAGCGAAAGAACGCCACGAACGGGATGAGGAAGCGTCCATGAGGCAGTCGATGCTGCGGCCCGATCCGGAACTGCTCGGTCAGGAGTGGGAGCGCATCGTGGAGGAAGAGTACGAGCAGGTCGAATCGGTCCGCGAATGGCACGACGACGACTACTACCGCCCGATCGCCCACCACTTCACCGAGGACCCGCACCGCACCGACGACGAGATCCTGAACCGGCTCCTGGCGCTGGGCGGTCCGGAGACCACCTGGCTGGATGTGGGAGCCGGCGGCGGGCGCTACGCTCTTCCCCTGGCACTGCACAGCAAGGCGGTCATCGCCGTCGAGCCGAGCGAGGGCATGCGCCAGGTACTGGCCGAGCAGGCGAAGCTGCACGGTATCACGAACCTCGAGATCCGCGACTATCGCTGGCCAGAGGGCTCGGACACCGTCAGCGCCGACATCTCGCTCAATGCCCACGTTGGCTACGACATCCGCCCGATCAACGCCTTCATCGACGGGCTGGAGCGCGCCAGCCGGGAGCTCTGCGTGGCGCTGATGATGGACCGCGCGCCGAGCGGTGGCTTCGTGCGCCTCTGGGAGCGCATCCACGGCTTCAAGCGCCAGCAGCTGCCGGCCATGCGCGAGTTCGTCACCCTGCTCCTGGCGCGTGGCGCGACCCCGGAGATCGAGATCTTCCCGCGCGATTTCCGCCCCAAGGACGAGCAGGAACTGCTGCAGAGCGCACGCCGGCGGCTCTGGTTGGTCGAGGGTTCGGAAAAGGATCAGCTGCTCCAGCGCATCCTGGCCGAGGAGCGCGCCGGCATCGAGGACTACGAGCAGCCGACCGCCATCGCGATGATCCGCTGGCGACCGGCGAGCCGGGCGAAGCTTGCTTGATGCATATCGACCCAGTGAGAACGGAGAAGGGGCGCGATGCTTGGTAACGTGCCGGCGGCTACACACCGCACCCGCGGACGTATCTGGAGCCTCCGCCGCGCCGAACAGATCGCCCTGACCGCGATCACGACGGCGATCGCGGCCTGCTTCCTCGCCCAGGTCGCGATCGAGCGCCGCCCGCTGTATTACGGGAACCAGCACACCTATTTCCCGGCCGGGCTGGCGCGCGCCGGGCAGGAATACCTGCAGGCCGACTGGTTTGCCGGGACCCGGCCGCCCCATGTCGCGTTCACCTATCTGGTTGAAATCCTTGCCCGGCTAGACATTCTGGGCGCTGGCGTGGCCGCGATCCAGACGCTGCTCGAGGTGGCGCTGCTGGCCGCCATCTGGCTGGTCCTCGCGGGGATCCATCGCCAGCTGCTGGCCGGCCAGCCAGGCTCCGAGCGCGCCTGGCTGGCGCTGACCACGGCCAGCTTCAGCCTGATCGTGCTGGGGATGCAGTACGAGGGGGCGCCGCTGGATCTGATCTCCGATCATGCCGGCGAGGAAGTCGTGAACCTGGGCCAGACCTGGGAGCATACGTTCCGCCTCGAGGGGCTGGCTCACCAGTACATCTGGGGACGCTATCTCCAGCCGAGCGAGTTCGGCATCCTGATACTCCTGGCAATCGGCGTGATGCTCTTCGAGCGCTGGCGGCTGGGCGCGCTGCTGTGTGGCGCGGCGACGATCATGCACGCCGGCTACCTGCCGCACGCCGGGCTGCTCGTGCTGGTGGGCGCGGCCTGGCTGTATCGCGGCGGGCGACGGCGGACGGCGCTGGAGACGCTGGTGATCTACGGGATCTGCGCGCTGCCGGTGGCCGTCTACGCGCTGAGCTTCAGCTTCGATCCGGGACGCGCCGAGGCGCTCGACATCCTCGCGAACTTCCGCGTGCCACACCATGCGCAGCCCGAAGAGTGGTGGTCGACGATCGCGCTCGGCAAGCTCGGAGCGATCGGCGTCGCCAGCCTGCTGGCGCTCCGGCATCGCGCGAGCTTCCTCAGCTGGGTTCTGGTAATCGGGTTCGGCTTCACCATCGCCGGCATCATCGGGCTCTGGTACCTGATTGACAGCGACGCGCTGGCGATGAGCTTCCCCTGGCGCGTCAGCGTCTACCTCGTGCCGGTGAGCTTGTGCGTCATCGTCGCCGTCGCCGTCACGGCCATCGCGCGCCTCTTGCGCCTGGCGAGCGAGCGGCCGTCGGTCCTGCCCTGGCTGGCGGCCATCACCGGCATGCTCGTGCTGCTCTCGACCGGCTCAAGGACGCTCGAAGCACGCCCGCGGCCGCGCGGTGGGACGCGCGCGGAGATCGCCGCGCTCGTGCGCCGCCATACCCGCGCCACGGATGTGATCCTGGTGCCGGAGCACTGGGAAGAATTCCGGCTCGAAGCGCGGCGGCCGATCTACGTCGACTTCAAGAGCCACCCGTATAAGCCGTCCGAAGTCATCGAGTGGCGCCGGCGCATCCAGGTCAGCCGACGCTTCTACACCGGCACGCCCAAGCGCCGCGACGAGATCTGCGCCGGGGGAGAGTTCGATTACTACATCATCTCCGGGGAGGCCCTCATCGAGCCGCACCGGGCGATTGCGGAGCAGGACGGCTATCGGCTGGTGGCCTGCCCGGCGTGACGAGGACTGCCGGCTCTGCTCTCGACTGCTAACCGAGCACGACCAGCGCCGTCGCGTACATGATCGCGATGCCGGCGGTGACGCCGCCGAAAGTCGTCCAGGTGACCAGCGCGCCGTCGCGCCGCCGGCTCCAGCGCCCGATCAGCCGCGCGACCTCGACGATGACCTGCGCCAGCGCGCCGACGCCGATCGCCAGGAACACGGTTGCCCAGAGCGGCGAGTAGACGAAGCCGCCGATCCAGACGCCGACGATGGCTGGCGCGCCGGCCAGCGCGGCCAGCCCGGCGAAGTGCGCCAGCGCGGGCCGCTCGCGCAGAATCGGCGCGGCGATGCCGACACCCTCGGTGACGTTGTGCAGAGTGAAGCCGACGATCAGGAAGACACCCAGCGCGATCTCACCCAGCGAGAAAGCCGCGCCAATCGCCAGGCCCTCACCCAGGTTGTGCAGGCCGATGCCCAGGGCGATGCGGTAGGACGTGCCCAGCGGGCTGCGCGCCGCGTCGCTGTTGCTGCTCGACACGGTGACCAGCAACAGGAAGGTGATCAGGGCGATCAGCGGCACCAGCAGCGGGCCGTCCAGCGTCACCGGCACCGTGACGGCGACCTCGTTGGCTTCCTGGAAGGTGTCGAGCGTCAGGAAGGCGAGCAGGCCGACCGTCAACGCCAGCACGAATTGCAGACCGCGAGACCCCATCCGCCGCATGAACGGGTACCAGAGCATGCCGATGGCGATTGGCACCACGCCGACGTAGAAGCCGATCAGCGCGAAGCGGCCGAAGGTCCCCGCGTCGCGTGACGGCGACTCGACGGCGACAGCGACTTGGCCCTCGAACATCACGCCAGTCTCGGAGAGGATC
>DATGQR010000402.1:0-8144 GCA_035304105.1 Thermomicrobiales bacterium
AGGTTTGGCTGGTCAGGCCAACGACCAGCAAGAAGAACAGCGCCAGGACATAGACCGGCGAGAGGGCGAAGGCGGTCAGCGACAGGCCGAAGCCGAGACCACAGATCGCCTGAGCCTTCCCCATGTTGGGCGAGTTCGAAAAGTAGGCCGCGCCCAGCGAGCCCAGCAGCGCCCCAACCCCGACCATCGCGTACATGGCGCCCAGCGCCTCCGCGCCAACGTTGAGCACGTCCTTCTGGAAGACCGGCAGTAGCTGTTGAAAGGGCATGCCAACCAGGATCGGGACGAGCGAGAGCAGGATGAACATCGACAGCATGCGGCTGCCGAGGATGTAACGGAAGCCGAACAGCATCTGCTCGATTGTCCCGCCGCCCCTGGCGTTGCCGCGGCTGCCGGCGGGGAGCTGGAAGAGGGTCAGCACCGCCAGGCCATAGAAGACAGTGATGGCGTAGAAGGCGATGACCGGGTTCCAGGCGATCAGTACGCCAGCGATCGCCGGGGCGCCGATCATGTTCAGGTTGCGCCCAGTGGAGTCGAGCGCCAGGGCGTTGGCCATATGCTCCTTGCCGACGAGCACCGACATGAACGCCGTGCGTGTCGGCATCGTGAAGGGGAAGGCCATGCCCTGGAGCAGGCCCAGGATGAAGAGGTGCCAGATCTCAATGACGCCCATATGCACGAGCACGGCGTTGATCAACGCCAGGATCATCATCGCGATCTGGGAGGCTAGCAGGACGTTGCGCCGGTCGTAGCGGTCGGCGGCGACCCCGGCGATTGGCGAGAGCGCGACTTGCGGGATGCTGCGCGCCATCGCGACGATGCCCAGCAGGAAGGCCGAGTCGCTGATGTCGTAGGCCAGCCAGGAGCGAGCCACGAGTTCAGTCTGCATCGCGGCCAGCGAGAAGAACATGCCCAACCAGAGGGTGCGGAACTGCGGCAAGGTCAGGGCGGCGAAGGCGCGCGTCAGCTTGCCCGGCGCACTCGTCGATTCCGGCTTGGACGCCGGTTGCCCTGCGTCGGATCGCGACTTTCGGCGTAGCGCCATCGCGCTCAACTTTCCAGCAAAACAGTTAAGTCGGGCTGCATTATATTCGTGATAGCCGCCCCGGAACACCGTGGTCTGATTTCTATCCCCGGCCGTGCTGAGCGGCTATGCCCCTCCCCATAGGGCCGTGGCGCTCTCCTCCGTAGCATGGATTCGGGAAGGCGTCTCGCCCGCGCCAACGGGTGTCCCTTCGCATCGACTTCCAACGACGTACCCACGATGGAGCGCACTACCATGGCTGAGTTTGGATTTAGCATCTCGTCCGAGGAGTTCGGACCCCAGGCGATGGTCGACATCGCGCGGCAGGCGGAGCGGTCCGGCTTCGAATTTGTGATGGTCTCCGACCACTTCCATCCCTGGGTGAGCGCCCAGGGCGAGAGCCCCTTCATCTGGTCGGTCATCGGTGGGATCGCGGCGGCGACCGAGCGCATCGGCCTCGGCACGGCGGTGACCTGCCCGATCATCCGCACCCACCCGGCGATCATCGCCCACGCGGCGGCAACGTCGGCGGCGATGATGTCCGGTCGCTTTTTCCTGGGCGTCGGTACCGGCGAGAACCTGAACGAGCACATTCTCGGCGATCCCTGGCCGGAAATCGACGTGCGCCTCGACATGCTCGCTGAAGCGATCGACGTGATGCGCACCCTGTGGGAGGGGGGCTACAAGAGCTACTACGGCCAGTTCTATACGGTCGAAAATGCGCGCCTCTACACTCTGCCTGACGAACCTCCGCCGATCGTCGTGGCGGCTGCCGGGCAAAAGGCTGCCGAGCTGGCCGCCCAGGTCGGTGACGGCGTGATGTCGACCTCACCGAGCGCGGACGTGATCGACGCGTTCAACTCAAACGGCAACGGGGCGCGACCCAAGTACATCCAGATCAAGGTCTGCTATGGCGAAGATGAGGCCAAAGCGCGCAAGCTGGCCCATGAGCTCTGGCCAACCACGGCGATGCCCGGGCAGCTAGGCCAGGAGACGGCCACGCCGTTCCTCTTCGAGAGCATCGCCGAGCTGGTCACCGAGGACATGGTGGCCGAGAAGGTTGTTTGCGGCCCGGACGTCGAGCGCCACGCCGAGAACATCCAGCAGGCGCTCGACGCCGGCTTCGACCACATCGCGATCGCGCAGATCGGCCCAGAGCAAGAACAGGCCATGACCTTCTATCAGGAGAAGGTCCTGCCGCGATTCCAGTAAGGACGGGGAGAACACGGCAATGGAGCAAGCAACGACGAGACCCGCGAGCGACGCAGTCACCACCCCCGACGAGCGGGGAAACGGCCGCGCCGAGTCATCGAGCAGGTCCTGGCCCCATATCGTCGGAGGAAGCGCGCTGATGGTGGCGGCCACGCGCAGCGGATTGCTGCGCGGCCTTGCGTTGTCCGGCGCGGGCGCGGCGACGATCTACCGCGGGGCGAAGGGCCATTGGCCGATGATGAACGGCCAATCCGGTCCCCCCGAGATGTCCGCGACGGTGACGATCAATCGCCCGGTTGAAGAACTCTTCGACCTCTGGCGCGATCTGGAGAGCTTCCAGTCGCTCGCGCCGCGCGTCGACTCCGTCGCGGCGCGTGGCAAGGAATCACACTGGGAGGCGTCGCTCCCGGTCGCCGGGAATCTGGCGTGGGACGCCGAGATCACCCACGAAGAGCGACCCAACCGGATCGAGTGGCGCGCGACCAATGGTCCGGTGCCGATGCGCGGCAGCGTGACTTTCAAGGTCCCGCCGGGTAATCGCGGCACCGAAGTGATGGTGCGCGTCGTCGCCGAACCGCCGGGCGGCAAGGTCGGCGCGAAGATCGCTGGCGCGGTCTCCAGGCTGCCGGAACGGCAGATGCGCCGCGACCTCATCGATTTCAAGCGACAACTGGAAGCCGGCGAGCTCGCCACCGTGGATGGCCAGCCGCACGGCCGGCGTCTTCCGACGCTGGCGCGCGATGGGAGCAATGCATGAGAGCGGTCACCTGGCACGGCAAGAACGACGTACGCGTCGAGCAGGTCCCTGATCCGGAGATCCTGAGTCCCGGCGACGTCATCGTGCGCATCACGTCGACCGCCATCTGCGGCTCCGACCTGCACCTGTACAACGGCTACATTCCCTCAATGATGCCCGGCGACATCCTGGGCCACGAGTTCATGGGCGAGGTGGTCGAAGTCGGCAGCGACGTCAAGCGCTTCAGCGTCGGCGACCGCGTCGTCGTGCCCTTCACGATCTCCTGCGGGCAGTGCTTCTACTGCGAGCGCAAGCTCTGGTCGCTGTGCGACAACACCAACCCCAAGCCAGAGCTGGCCGAGACCCTGTTCGGCTACACCCCGGCCGGCATCTACGGCTACTCGCACCTGATGGGCGGCTACGCTGGCGGTCAGGCGGAATACGCCCGGGTGCCGTTCGCCGATCACGGCCCGATCAAAGTTCCCGAGAGCATGCCTGACGAGCAGCTGCTCTTTCTGACCGACATCTTCCCGACCGGCTACCAGGCTGCCGAGTACTGCGACATCCAGGAGGGTGACACAGTAGCTGTTTTCGGAGCAGGACCGGTCGGCCAGTTCGCGATCAAGAGCGCCTTCCTGCTCGGCGCCGAACAAGTGGTCGCAATCGACCGCGTGCCCGAGCGGCTCCAGATGGCTGCCGAGAGCGGCGCGCGCACGCTCGACTACACCGACGCCGACGTCGTCGAGGCTCTCAAGGATCTCACCGGCGGCCGCGGCCCCGATTCCTGCATCGACGCCGTGGGGATGGAAGCGCACGGCACCGGCGTGATGGGCGTCGTCGACCGCGCCAAGCAGGCTGTGCGCATCGAGACCGACCGGCCGCACGCGTTGCGCCAGGCGATTCAGGCCTGCCGCAAAGGCGGCACTCTCTCGATCCCCGGCGTCTACGGCGGGTTCATCGACTCGGTGAACATGGGCGCGGCCTTCAACAAGGGCCTGACCTTCAAGATGGGCCAGACCCACGTCCAGAACTATCTGGAGCCGTTGCTCGAAGAGATCGATAACGGTCGCATCGACCCCAGCTTCGTCATCACCCACCAACTCCCGCTCGACCAGGCGCCCGAGGCCTACCGCATGTTCCGCGACAAGCAGGACGGCTGCATCAAGGTGGTGCTGAAGCCTTAGCCGAGCCGTAGTTGAGCCCCAGTGCGAAGCAGGGCCACGCTCCCGATGGCGTAGCCCTGCTCTCTGCGCGCATCACCTGAATACTGTCAATTGATCGGTCTATAGTGGTGCGGTGGGTTGGCTCGATGGGAGTGACCCGGGTGGGGATCGAACCCACGACCCACGGATTAAAAGTCCGCGGCTCTACCACTGAGCTACCGGGCCACCCTAATTGTAACAAAGGGAAATCGGGAGTTTTGGGCGAAATTACGGGCAAATTAGACGAAACACGCGCCGAGGCATTGGTCGCACGAGCGGTCGATCAGCTGGGCGGCGGGCGGACAATCGTCGGTTCGCCGCGGCATCCGTTTTCGATGCACGCGACCGATAGCGTCGATGTCGATGGGCACACGGTCACCGTCCACTATGGCGAGATGAGCTCGCCAGCGATCGCGACGGTCGAGGGTTGGGTGTTCGAGATCACGCTATCTGGACTGGTGCTGCTCGACGCCCCTCGCGAACGCCGGAAGCCTGAGTGAGCCTCGGTTGGCGGACGGCGGTGGCCGTCTCGGCGGCGATCGCCGGGGGAGGTTACCGGGCCGGCGCGTTGACCGGCAGAGCAGCGCTGACAGCGACTACTGTCGGCACGGCGATTCTGCGCGGGGGTGGGCCGCGCGGCGGCGCGCTGCTGGCGGCGTTCTTCGTCAGCGGCTCGGCGCTCCCGCGCTTGTTCCCCGGCGCTCGGCGATTTACTTCGGATGCGGCCCGTGACGAGCGTCAGGTTCTTGCCAATGGTGGGGCGGCGGCGCTCGCGGCGCTGGCTGCTCCGATCATTGGGCCGGAGCGGGCACTGGCCGGGATCGCCGGGGCGTTGGCGGCGGCGACCGCCGACACCTGGGCAACCGAGATCGGCTCGACGGCGCAAGCGCCACCGCGCCTGATCCTGTCAGGGAAGATCGTCGCGCCCGGCCTGTCCGGCGGCGTGACGACGCGGGGAAACGCCGGGGCGGTGGCGGGGGCGGTGGTGATCGCTTCGCTGGCCGGCACGTTGATGCGGGAATGGCGGCTGGTGGCGCCGGTCGCGCTTGCCGGGGTTGGTGGAGCGCTTGTCGATAGCGTCGTCGGCGAGCTGGCCCAGGCGAAGTATCGTCGACCAGCCGACGGGGCGCTCGTCGAGGGGCGGAGTGATTCCCTGGACGCGCAACTTGTCTCCGGACGCGCATTTGTCGACAACGATGCCGTCAACATCGCCTGCACACTTAGCGGATGCGCGACGAGCTTGCTCCTCTATGAACTGCTCCGCGGCGTTTCTCGGTGATTTGACGAAGCTGGAATCGCGTGACCACGAATGATACTGCGCCCGTCCGCCCCAACTGCATCCAAAGAAGATCGAAACCGGGGAATCGCGACGATTCCCCCGTGGGTGACGTCCAAACAGGGCGATCGAGCGCGGCGTCAACTTGGAGCGCAAGTCCAGGTTACTTCTTGAGTGTAGCCGCCAGGCGATAGTCGTCCATGGAGCTAACCTTTTCGAAGGCCTGCTCGAAGTCGGCGATGAGGTCTTCGGCGTTCTCGCAGCCGACCGAGACGCGCACGAGTGGGTCGTCGCGATTGGGCCAGACGAGCGTGAAGACGTCGCCCAGGCTGACGCCGTGGTCGGCAATCTCGAGGGCGTCGGCCAGGCGATTGCCGTAGTCGTTGTCGGGGACAGAGAAGCTGAGCATGCCCCCGTAGCGGCCACCCATCAGCTCTCTGGCGATCTCGTGGCCGGGGTGGTCCGGCAGGCCAGCGTAGTTGACCTTCTGGACTTCCGGTTGCCGGTCGAGGAATTCGGCCAGCGCCATCGCGTTCGCGCAGTGGCGCTCCATGCGTAGCTCCAGCGTGCGGATGCCCCGCAAGATCAGCCAGGAGTTGAACGGACTGATGCAGGACCCCAGGATGACGAGCGTGTGGTGGATCTCGTCGATCAGCTCGCGGTTGCCGGCAACCACTCCGGCGATGGCATCGCCGTGGCCGCAGAGATACTTCGTCGCCGAGTGGATGACCAGCTCGACGCCGTGCTCCAGAGGCCGGAACAGGTAGGGGCTGGTGAAGGTGTTGTCGACGATCAGCTTCAGACCGTGCTCGCGCGCGATGTTCACCAGTGCCGGGACGTCGGCCACCTTGATGCGCGGGTTTGAGAGGAACTCGCAATAGAGCACCTTCGTCTCAGGGCGGATGGCCGCGCGGACGGCGTCGAGGTCGGCGATGTCGACCCGGGTCGTCGCGATCCCGTAGCGCTCGGCGCGCTGCTCGAAGAACTCCAGGGCGTAGACGTAGACCTCATCGGAGTAGACGACGTGATCGCCCTGGCCCAATAGCGTCAGCAGCGATGCGGAGATCACGCCCATGCCCGACGCGCCGGCAAGGGCTGCCTCGGCCCCTTCGAGCGCGGCGATCTTCTCCTCCAGCGCGCGGGTGGTCGGGTTGCTGTTGCGAGTGTAGAAGTGGCCGTTCGTTTCGGCGGCGAGCTGCTTGGCATCCAGTGTTTCAAAGGCGAACGTCGATGTCTGGTAGATCGGCGTATTGTGGGCATTGGTTGTCGGATCGGGGCCCTCCCCAGCGTGGATCGCCCTCGTCGAGAACCCGAGCTTGCCGTTCAAATTCGCCATGGTGTCTGGCCCTTTCCTGCAGCGCTCGTCGTTTCTCGTAGTCTAGTCGCAGCGGACATGAAAGAGGGCGGTCAGCCCGACCGCCCTCTGGCCCTCAATTGTGGGTTGCGGCTCAGACCGTCTGGCTCATGACTGCCAACACCGCGTTGACGCTTGCCTGGTCCGTTCCGGAGATCAGGACGACGGTATCGCCGCCAGCGATGGCGCTGAAGTACCGGCCATCCTCGCTCCAGACGGCGCCAAATTGCGCGTCCGACTGGAAGCTGTCGAGCAGCGCGCCACCGAATTCGGTAGCGTCTTGCTCACTGTCCCACCGCGTGGTCAACAGCGCAAGCGCGTCTCTATCCGATGTGTAGACATCGAGCCAGGCACCGCCCCAACCTTCCGTGGCCGTGGCTGCGGTCGGCGCGTCGACGCCGTTCTCCTCAAGCATGATCCGCAGGTCCCACTCGCCGAGCGAGTCGGATCTCACCACGTCCCACCCGTCGCCCAGTTCGTTCGAGATGTCGGGATTCTGGACGTCAAGCGGATCGTCGCGCTCGGGGCCGATGAATTTCTCCGGATGGAGGATCTGCTCGGTCGAGAGGGGCGGATCCGCCAAAGCCGCGTCAATCGCCGCATAGCCGCCGGCTTCGTAGAGCGCCATCGCGAACTCCTGCCCGGCTTCGTAGCTGAAGAGCAGGCCATCGGCGATGTAGCGCGGCGCGTTCTCGAGAACCTCGTACTCCTCGCCGCCCACGAGAGCCTCACCGAGCATTTCGATCAGTTCCTGCGGGCCGAGGTATTCGAACATGTACTGGGTCATCGCCAGCGACGCGTCGCCCTCGACCAGCGCCGAGATGGCGGCGCGGCGGTCCGCGTCGGTCCCGTGATTCTCGTCGATCGCGACCAGGTCGAAATGCTGGTCCTGCAGCGCGTGCACGATCTCGTGGGCCATCGTGACCTTATCGAAGGCTGCGAGCACACCATCGTCGGTGACCACGACGAGGTCGCCCGCCTCGGGGTCGTAGTAGCCGGCCACCTGCTCGTTGTACAAGTCGATCTGAAGTTGATAGAGATCGATCTCGCGGTCCGGGATCAGGCGCAGCAGCCAGTATGTGAGCGCGTCGGTCTGGCCCTCCTCCGGGCTGTACTCTTCGGCGATGATGTCCTGGATGCGGACGGCAAGCTCGTCGCGGTCGATGATCTCCTCGTTGATGTCCTCGAGAATGTCCAGCCCGCGCAGCTCGACGACCTGGCGCTGGATCTCCTCGATCAGGGCGCGGGTCGCGTCATCGTCCTCAGCGGGCGTCGCGGTTGCCTGACCGTCCTGAGTCGGCGTCGGGGGGGTATCGTCCGCCGTTGCTGTGGGCGCGCCA
>DATGQR010000403.1:0-5065 GCA_035304105.1 Thermomicrobiales bacterium
AAGGGCGACCTCAATGGCTACGCCGTCATCGCGGGCAGCGGCCGGACGATCATCGTGCTCTACGGCGAGCACCTGCCGCTGGCGGCCGCGGTCATCCGCGGGCCGGACGTCGACAACGTCGTCCAGGCGCTGGAGACGCTGCGCAGCGACGGCCCGACCGACTTCTTCGCCATGACCTACCACCTGCCCGACGGCGCCCCGGCGGCGCTCTCGGGCCTCTTCGCGCGCCCGATCCGGCGCGAGGTGCTGACCGACCCGCGCCCGCAACTCAAGGCCGTGCTGGCGCGCGAGCTGGAAGCCGGTTTCACCGGCTCGATCGTCGTGCGCTATCAGGACATCCTCTGGGCCACGCTGCTGCTGGTCGACGGCGACATCATCGGCTGCTACGGCTCGGACGACCCCACGCTCAAGGGCACGATCGACGACGCCATGGCGCTCCTGCACCTCGACGAGCTGGAGGTCGCGATCCACCCCGGCTTCCGCGACGCCGAGCTCGACGAGGCCATCAGCTTCGGCTCCACCAGCTACCTGGCGGGCGAGGGGGACGAGGAGATCGCCGAGACCGAGGCGGCCATGATCACCCTGCTCTCTGAGCTGGAGGCCGGCATCACGGCGATCGCGCCCAGCGACGAGCCGGCTCGGCTGGTGCTCGCCCTGATCGACGCGTACCAGAAGTCGCTGGAGCTGATCCAGGACGACCGCACCACCCTGGTCGGCGACCCGCCGGCCCACCCACTGCTGGAGACGCACTGGGACACGGAGCGGCGCGCCGTCGACACTGGCAGCCTGTTGACAACGCTGGAGATGGCCGACATCCCAGACGCCTGGCTGGCGGCCGCGGACGCGCTGATCCTGGCGCTGCAGGCGTCGGTCGAGCAGCAGCTCACCTGGCTGTCGCTGGCCGACAAGCTCTCGGCGACGGCGCTCAAGGAGGCGCTCTCCGACCTGCTGCTGGACGCGCGCGGCAAGGTGCGCGCCTGGCGCCAGGAACGACGTGCCGTCGAAGCCGGGACCATCAGCCCATTCGCGGAATATTCGCCTGGAAGTACGGTTCGTTAGTGCCCATGAACATGCTGATCGCGCCCCTGGGAAGGAAACGGCGGACATGCGGCGGATCCTCGTAGTCGACGATAGCCCAACCGAGCAGACGGCGATTCGCCAGCCGCTCGAAGCGGTTGGCTATCAGGTTGTCCTGACCTCCAACGGCGACGAGGGGCTCCACCGCCTGGAGACTGAGGAGATCGACCTGCTGCTGCTCGACGTCGTCCTGCCCGGCAAGAACGGCTTCCAGCTCTGCCGCCAGATCCGCCGCGACGCGCGCTGGGCCGATCTGCCGATCATCATGGTGACCTCCAAGGACCAGGAAGCCGACCGCTTCTGGGGCATGAAGCAGGGCGCGACCGAGTACCTCACCAAGCCTTTCGACGCCGAGGACCTGATCTCGGCCGTCCGGCGGCACGTTTGAGCCAGGGAAGCGAGGCGTAGATGACGCAACACAGTCGCATCGAACTGGCCGGCGGTGGCGAAACCTTCGACCACCTGATCACCGGCGACCAATTCATCATCATCGACCTCGCCGGCAAGCCCTATGGCGTCCCGGTGGGCCAGGTGCTCGAGGTCGAGCAGGTCCCCAACATCGCCCCGGTGCCGCACACCCGCGAGTGGCTCTACGGGGTCGTCAATATGCGCGGCACGATCCTGACGCTGATCGACCCGGCCAGTCTCCTGCAGATCGGCACCTGGCAGCGCTCGCCGCTGGCCCGCCTGCTGGTCGTCGACCGCGACGACCCGGTGGCGCTGGTCGTCGACCGCCTGCGCGGCATGCGGCGCCTGACCGACCCGGTCGCGCCCGAAGTCTTCGAGGAGCTGCCCGGGCGCGTGGCGGATTTCGTCATGGGGGTCTACCGCGAGGGCGACGGTTTCATCAACGTTCTCGACATGCACCGGCTACTGGCAGAGGCTGACCGCATCTCCGGACGGTCAGATGAGCTGGTACCCACGGCGGCTGGGATCCGCCAGCCGGGTGGCGCTGTCTCGGTACAGGAAAGGGGTGCCCAATGAGTATTGCCGCTCATCCGGGCGAGATGCAGCCGGACGTCGGCCAGCAGCCGGAACAGCAGAAGGCGCCGGGCCGCCGGCTAAGCCTGCGCTGGCAGTTGATGATCGCCGCCATGCTGCTGGCGGTCGTCCCGGTCGGCGTCATGGGCTTTCTGCTCAACCAGAACTCGTCCCAATCGCTGGAGGACGAGGTGGAGCGCGGCGTCACCAACCAGGCGGTCGCGCTGCAGACCACGCTCAACGAGCTGATCAACGACCGCGCCTCGGACGCCTTGCTGATGGCGACCAACGAGCAGCTCTATTTCCAGGCCGCTGACCTGCGCCAGCGCGAGCAGTTCGTCGCCGCGCACGGCCAGGTCTGGGACTACGCCAGCGACATCAACATCATCGGCCCGAACGGCAACGTGCTGGTCGGCTACCACCCGCCCTCCGCCTATCCGAACCAGGCCGAGGCGCAGTTCTTCCAGCGCGCCGCCGCCCTGGAAATGGGGCAGGCATTCGTCGGTGACGTCGGCCCGGACCCGGTCACCGGCGAGTACGTCATCTCGATCGCCTCGCCGACCTACGCGGAGGGCGGCCTGTTCGTCGGCGTCACCCGCATCGCCTGGCCGGTGGCCGACCTCAACGAAGTGCTCGCGGGCCTGACCGGCGAGGAAGGCCTCGAAGTCAGCGTGTACGACTCCAACGGCTTCGTGATCGGTAGCTCCAACCCCGTCCAGGCGGGCCTGCGCGAGTCCATTCAGTCCGGAGCCGTGCGCCGCGCCATCCAGGGCGAGTCGGGCGTCGTCGTCGAGGAGTTCTCACAGCCCGGCGGCCAGCCGGTCGAGAGCTACGTCGCGTTCGGCTCGATCGCTCCGTCCGAGCGCGTGGCCATCATCGACTGGGCCGTGACGGTGTCCACGCCCACCGATCTGGTGCTCGCCTCGATCGAGGAGAACACCAACCTGGCGCTGATCACCGCGGCCGTGGTCGCAGTGCTGGCGATCTTCGCCGCCGTCATCCTGACCGAGTTCCTGGTGCGCCCGATCCGCCGCCTGGCGGACGTCGCCCGCGAGGTCGCGGCCGGTAACTTCGGCGCCCGCGCCGACCTGGCCGGTCCGGCTGAGGTCAGCACGACCGGTGAGTCCTTCAACCTGATGCTCGACGAGATCACCGGCCTGATTCAAACGAGAGAAGAGCGCGACGCGATCCAGCGCGAGGTGTCCCGCCTGCTGGTCGAGGTGTCGGACGTGGCCCGCGGTGACCTGACCGTGGAGACCGACCCCGACAGCATCAGTGACCAGACGCTGGGGTCGATCGCTTCGTCGTTCAACTACATGGTGCGCCAGCTCCGCCAGATTGTCTCGAGCGTGAACGAGACGACCAACGCCGTGACGAGCGCCTCGACCAACATCGCCGAGCGCTCGACCGACCTGGCGCACGTCTCGACGGCCAACTCGCAGCGCATCGCCGAGACCGCCGGCGCGCTGGACGAGATGGTGCTGTCGATCCAGCACGTCACCGAGAACGCGCGGCTGTCGTCGTCAGTGGCCCTTGAAGCCCGGCAGAACGCCGAGGCCGGCGCCCGCGCGATGCGCGAGACGATCGAGGCGCTGCAGGCCATGCGCGACCAGATTCAGGAAGCCGGCCGCACGGTCACGCGCCTGGGCGAGAGCTCGCAAGAGATTGGCCAGACGGTGCAGTTCATCAGCCAGATCGCGCGCCAGACGAACACCCTGGCGCTCAACGCCTCGATCCAGGCGGCGCGCGCCGGCGAGCACGGCCGCGGCTTCGCAGTCGTTGCCGAGGAAGTTCGCAAGCTGGCCGAGCGCGCCGCGATGGCGACGCGCCAGATCGAATCGATGGTCAACACGATTCAGGCCGATACCGATGAGGCCGTGACGGCGATGACGATCGGCTCCCGGCAGGTGGCGGAGGGCGTGGACCTCGCGGCCCGCACCGGCGCCCGCCTGGAAGAGATCGACGCCGTCATCAACCGCCTCGGCGAGCTGATCGACACGATGTCGGCGGCGGCCGAGGAGCAGGCGGCGACGGCGGTCGACCTGGCGCAGGCCATGCGCGCGGTGTCCACCTCCACCGCCGAATCAACGGAAAGCACGCAGGAGGCGGCCGCGTCGGCCACGATGCTGGCGCGCCTGGCCGAGCGCCTGCGTGAATCAGTCGCCGTCTTCCGCCTCGGCGAAGACGATGGGAAGACGTTGGCCGCGGCCGCCATGGCCGGGGACGACGACTAAGCAGTCCGGAGTTCTGGAGAAACGGAGCCCAGCACATGTCCGAACGCCTGAATGTAGAGAAGCTCCTCGGGCGGTTTAGTGAGTACCAGCGTCTGGTCGCGATCGCCGCGATCCCGCTCGTCGCCCTGGTGGTCTTCTTCGGCATCGCCGTCAACAACCAGCTTGATAAGCGGCGCGATGCCAGCAACGTGAACGATATCGTCGAGTACTCGGAGCGCGCCGGCGCGCTGCTCCAGGAACTGCAGGCCGAGCGCGCCCTGCTGGCGCTCTCGATCAGCCAGCCCGGCGAGGTCTCCCAGCAGCAGCTGGACCAGCAGTACGCCGCGACCGACACCGCGATCCAGCGCTTCGTCAGCTTCGCCGAAGATCACCAGTCGGTCTTCGGCTCGAGCGGCGAGGAGCTGGTCGCGCACCTGATCGAAGACGTCACTGCCGACGAGATCCCCGGCGTGCGCGCCGCGGCCGCGTCCGGCACGCTGACGATCGACCAGCTGATGAGCGAGTATGAGGACACGACCTCGGAGATCCTCGAGTCGGTGGCGCTCGCCCCGCGCTCGGTCGACGACGCGCAGATCGCCGGCCACCTCGACGCCTACCTGAACCTGCTGGAGGCCGGCGAGGGCATGAGCCGCACTCGCGCGCTGCTCATTGATGTCTTCGCGCGCGACGAGTTCGCGCCCGGCCAGGCCGCCCAGCTGCAAGCGCAGGTCGTCAATATGGAAGACGACCTGGCCGAGTTCCAGCGCGGCGCCCACCCGAGCGTCGCGCGGCTT